>JASHSG010000202.1 GCA_030040935.1 Acidobacteriaceae bacterium
CACCACGCGCACGCGCTCGCCCACGCTGAATTGCTCCAGCCGCGACTGCTCGCGCCTGGGGCAGCGGGCTTCGGCCTTGCCTAGGTCGAAGATGATGTCCTGGCCTTCGAGGCGCTTCACGGTCGCGTTCAGCACTTCCTTTTCGCGGTGCGCGTATTCCTGGAAGACCGTGTCGCGCTCAGCCTCGCGCACCTTCTGGAAGATGATCTGCTTGGCCAGTTGCGCGGCGATGCGGCCCAGCGGGCTGGTGTCGCGATAAATGCGGATTTCGCTGCCCACTTCCACCCCGGGGGCCATTTCATTCGCCTCCGCCAGCGTGATTTGGTTCACGGGATCCTCGATCTGATCCTCGTCGGCGACGACTGTCTTGTAGATGTATGCGGTGATCTCGCCCGTGTCCTTGTTCAGTTCTCCACGCATGTTCTCCTGGGTCTTGTAGAACTTGCGGGTAGCCAGGGCAATAGCCTCCTCGACCGCACCTACAACGATGGAGGGATCAATGCCCTTCTCCTGGCTCAGGAGCTCGATGCTTTGATATAAAGCGCTGGTGGCCATACTTCCTGTTCTCTCATCCTGCGTGCCGGGTGCAAAGACTCATGCAACCCGTCGTCGCGAAATCCTCATTCAAGGAACCAGAAACGCTGGGGTAAAGGGACTATAGAAACCAAACTGCGCAAGCTCAGTTCCTGCCTTACGCCTTTGTCTCTGCCAGTGTCCTGTTGTCCCAGCCTGTTCATTTCCGGTCCTGTGTTTCCAGGTCCCTGTTTTCCTAATTCCTGCTTTCAAATCTCTGGCACCAGATTCGCCTTCTCAATATTCCCGAGCGCGATTTCGATCCTGTCCGTGCCCGTCTTCCGGCTCTTGCTGTTCTGCTTCACGGCCGAAAGATCGATGGTGATGGTCCCTGTTCGCGACGGGCTCGCTTCGCCCACCATCAATCTCCCCTGCCAATGCCGATTGTTCCGGATCGGCTCGAAGGTTCGCACCTTAACGAGGCAACCTGCAAACCGCTCGAAATCCCCCGGCCGACTCAGCCGTCGATCCAGGCCCGGCGAGCTGGCCTCCAATGTGTACGACGCGCCGGGAACCAGGTCCTCCACGTCGAGCAAAACTCCAAAATCGCGGCTGAACGCCGCGCAATCTTCATGCGTTACGCCGGAAAGCTGGTCCACTCTGAGCGAGCCTTCCAAAAGCTTCTCTGGCAAGCCTTCCGCGTGGGCCGCGGCCGCCGCCTTCAGTTGTGCACGCCCCTCGGCATTCTTTTCGAGGGCCACGCGAAGTGTGCGTTCCATCGCTGAACCGGTGAGCTCGATATCGACTACATCGAGTCCATGCGACGCAGCCACTCTCTCCGCCGCCTTCCGGATTTCATCCCAGCCAACCGCCATCGATCTCTGCTGCCCCGCGGTACTCGTCTTGCCCGTATCACATTGATTTCAGGTGAGATTACGGAGCAATTTGCCGCAAATAAAAAGTGGGCGATGAGCCCACTCCTCTCTCCGCCAGCCGGTACGCACACGGAAAAAACTGACGGACAAATTCGTCTGCATGCACAGAATACCGCGAAATGGCGCGAATTTCAATGGGCCCGGCGGCCAGGGTGTAGGTTCATAGTCGATGGCGTTCTCTCGCTCCCAGCACTCGCTTGCATCCGTCCCGCGGGTCGAATTCGATGCCCTGTTGGCCACGATTGCGCCAGGAATCTCGAATGCTGAAGCGGGCATTTTTGGCCCTGACTCGCTCAGTTGGCGAATCAGCCGCGAGTCGGCATTATTCCTCGGCGCTGGTCGTGCCGCGCTGCTGCAACTGGCGCATCCTTGGGTCGCGACCTCACTTGCCGAGCATTCAGATTTGATGAGCCAGCCAATCCAGCGCTTCCACAATACATTTCGCGTTGTGTTCACGATGATCTTCGGCTCGCTGCCGCAGGCGCTGGCAGCCGCACGCCACCTGCATACGCTGCACACTCGAATTCAGGGTGAGATGCCGCAGGACGTGGCGCGTTGGAAACGCGGCTCCCGCTATGAGGCTAACGAGATCGGCGCGCTGCGCTGGGTTTTCGCGACGCTCGTGGAGAGTGCCGTGCTGGCTTACGATTGCGCACTTCCGCCGCTCACGCCGGCTGAACGCGAGCACTACTACAAGGAGTGCAGGACGTTGGCCGGGCTCTTTGGTCTTCCAGCGTCGTCGCTGCCACAGACCTGGGAGGCGTTTGCCGCTTATAACTCCAGGATGCATGCGTCCGATGATCTGGGTGCGAGCGGGTTATCGCGCCAGATGGCGCACAATCTGCTTCGTGGCGCGGGATCGTGGGTTCGTCCGCCGTTTTGGTATCGTGCGCTGACCGTCGAGTGGCTTCCCGAGCGGCTCCGCAACGAATTCGCGCTGGATTTCGGCGAGCACGAACTGCAGGCAGCTGCGCGCGCCCGGCGTCTGTTGCCCAAAATATACCGCCGCATTCCTCCGTCCGCTCGACTCGTCGGTCCCTGGCACGAGGCGCAGGCCCGGCTCGCCGGTCGACGTGCAAACATACTCGCCAGGTACAGCAATCGCTTCTGGATCGGCCGCCCATTACTACCGTTTGCATAGCCGAGTTACCTGCGCTCGCTTGCTCGCGGCGAAAGTTGCAGCAAAACTTCCCTGATTTGCTTGGCGCGGTACTTCGCCGCGCGCGACAATAACGGAATGAAGTGGCTGCGCTTTTCTGCCCCTGCACTCATCGCTGTCGCATCAGGATTGCTCCCCCTTCATGCGCTCGATAAGCAGCCCTCAGGGGTATTTCACTTGCGGCGCGCGGCATTGGCTGCAAGGCTCAATGGCGGCGTCGCTGTCCTCTTCGCTGCGGAGGAATCCCAGCTCGACTTCATGCCTTACCGGCAGGATTCGGATTTCTACTATCTGACCGGCTGGAATGAACCCGGTGCCGCGCTGATGATTGTGAGCGACGCGCCGCAGGCAGCCTCGCCGCGCGCTTACAAGGAAATTCTTTTCCTGCCCGCACGCAATCTGCGCATGGAAAATTACACGGGCGTGAAGATGGACGCGGCGACGCCGGGCGTAGAGGAGGCTTCGGGCGTGGATCGTGTTGAGCCGATGGCCGAGTTGCCCGAGGAGCTGAACCAGCTTGTGGCTGCCGACCACTCGCTGTTTGGCAATTTGTGGACCCAGCCGGATTCAGAGGCGGCCAAAGCATTGCTCGGTTTTGCATCGGTTGCGCTGGGCACGTCGGCGACTCCACCGCAGCATGACATCACCACCCTGACGATGCCTTTGCGCCAGATCAAGGATGAGGGCGAGATCGAGCTCATCAAGAAGGCCTCGGCGGCGTCAATTCTTGCCCAGCGCGTCATGATGCAGTGGTGGGTCAAGCCGGGGATGACGGAGCGCGCCATCGCCGGCGCCATGACCGCGGTATGGATGGAGAATGGATGCGAACGGCCCAGCTATGCGCCGATCGTGGGGTCGGGAATCAACTCGACCATCCTGCACTATTCGGCCAACGACCGCACCATGCAGGACGGCGAGATTCTTCTCGTCGACGCGGCGTGCGAGTATTCCATGTACGCCGCCGACATCACCCGCACTGTTCCCGTGAACGGGCATTTCACCCCGCGTCAGCGCGAGATCTACAATATTGTGCTGGGCGCTCAGCAGGCGGCCATCAATGCATTCGTCGCAGGCAAGTCGACGATAAACGACCGCGACCGGCTGGACTCAAACTCACTCGATACGGTGGCCTACAACTACATCAATACCCATGGATCGGATCTGCACGGCCAGCCGCTGGGCCAGTATTGGCTGCACGGACTTGGCCACATGATGGGCATCGATGTGCACGACCCGGCGAACTACCCGGTCGTTCTGAAGCCGGGAATGGTCTTCACCATCGAGCCGGGCATTTACATTCCCGAGGAAAAGCTCGGCGTCCGCATCGAATGCGATTTCCTGGTCGGTGCCGACGGCAAGTTGATCGACCTCGATGCCGCGTTGCCCCATACCGCCGACGAGATCGAAGCTGCAATGCGGGCAAAGTAAATCGTGAATCGCGAAAAATGAATATCGATCCTCGCGACGCCCTGCCTTCCGATCAACTCGAGGCGCTGAGCCGCGCCTTTAGCGAGCAACTGTTGGCCTGTCTTGACGAGTGCGCGCGCGGGCGCACTGGACTCTTTTCCGAGTTGATTGACGAGCAGGACGTCAAGTCCTGGCGCGAGGCCGCGCGGCTTCGCGATCTGGCGATTGCGCTCCAGGGGGTCCTTGCGCAGCATGAGGAGCGCAACGCGCTGTGCGACGAATTCCTCGAACTGTGCACCATACATGGCGAGAGTCATCCTGGAGAACGCAAGCTGGCGCGGGCGTTTCTGGAGCGAATCGAGCGCGGCGAAGTGGGCGCGCCGGCCCAGGAAAAACCGCCGTGGTGACGGCCCAACAGACACCACCGGACGCTGACAAGGCAAATCTACGGGCCAACAACAGAGCTCGCTCAAGGCTGATTTGTGCCCCCGGTTCCGGGATCAAACACGGTCAGACCAAGCGGACAAATGCCTAGAATCGAATCCCTAGCGTCACCGGGATCAGCTCTGTGGTTCCGAGGCCATTGGCTTGTGTGACCGGAGGCGTGTGAATGAAGGTGTAACGGGCTTCGGCGAAAACCTCGGAATGGCTGGCGCTGTCGGGCCCGTACAAATTGCCGCCAAGGCGGTGATATATCCCAAAGCCGGCATTGCCTCCCCACTGATTTGAGGTGAAAGAGCCCACCGTGACATCCACGTCGTAACCATAGATGTCGCAGCATTCATAATCTGTGAAGTTCGTCGATTTATGGTAGTAACCAAAGCCGCCGACAACGTAAACGCCGTTCGACCACTTGGGCGTGAGATGGATGACGGGCGAGCCCGTAATTGAGTTGATGTGCGCGTCGCCTCCTGTGGTGCCCTCGGCAGAAATGAACGCGCCAGGCAGTTTGTTGTCCATAAACTGATATTCGAGCAAAGCAGAGATTGCCTTGGAGAAGTGGAAGCCCGCTCCGACAGTGAAATTGCCGCCCCAGCTGATGTAGGGTGTGTCGTTGGCAACCGGGGCATTGAACCCAGCACCTGCCTCAAATGCCAGACCGTGGACGATGCCGTGATGGATCCCGCCTCCGCCGCCGTATTGACCGCCGCCGCCTCCGCCAAACGCCGTGTCGGAGCCGGAGCTGCTGGGCAGCGAAAACTCGTTTACTTGTAATCCCGATGCGCTTAGCCCTGCAAGACTCGATGAGTATCCGACGTCGCTGAACGGACTGTGCGTGAATTGATCGATCGAGGGAGCGGGGGAGAGTGCGGACGCAGGATTCGCTTGGGCAGCGGCATAGCCGGAAGCAAAAAGAAGTGCAGCCCCGACGAAAAGGGCGCGTCCCATCGGCGTCAACAATCGCGGAATAGACATTGAAACCACCTCAAATCCTGAATTTTGTTCAACTTTCGGGAAGAAGTCGCCTGTCATTGAAGTTAGACACCAAAAGCCGCCAGAGGTTGTCTCACCAGTGCAGCAGATTCCCTTTGGATGAGACGGAAACCTGTCTACTGGAATAAGCTCCGCTGCGGCCACATCGGGGCCATCTATACCGATCCCACGCGCAAAAGCAGGGGCCGGTGTGCCTGCACCGGCCCTTTGGCTTACTTACAGCTTGCTTAGCCTTGGATGTCGAACTGCTCAGGATGCAGGGTCGGATCGCTCTTCACCAGCACGTTTTTGCCCACCAGTTCTTCGAAGTCGTTCAGCCAGCGATTGCCATTCGCTTTGAGTGTTTTCACCGTCTCAGGGTTCACGCGCAGCATCACATCGGCATTCTCAAAGTGCTTCCGCATCTTGCGCATTTCGATATAGATCTCGTTGCACACGGTGGCCGGGCTCTTCACCATGCCGGTCGCCTGGCAGGTGGGGCAGGGCACGCTGAGCGTCCGCTCCAGCGATTGCTTGACGCGCTTGCGCGTGATCGCCACCAGCCCGAAATCGTTAAACTGCAGGACCTTGGTTGGAGCACGATCGCTCTTCAGCGCCTCTTCCAGAGCGGCCATCACCTTGAACCGGTTTTTGCGCTCGTCCATGTCAATGAAATCGATGACGATGATCCCGCCCAGGTCGCGCAGCCGAATCTGGCGCACGATTTCCGGCACGGCGTCGAGATTGGTTTTGAGAATGGTGTCCTCGAGTCGCGCCGATTTGCCCACGTACTTACCGGTGTTGATGTCGATCGCGACCAGCGCCTCGGTCTGGTTGATGACGATCGATCCGCCGCTCTTGAGCCACACCTTTGAGCGCAGCGCCTTCGAAATCTCATCCTGAATGCCGAAGTGTTCGAAGAGCGGAGTCTCCTTCGTGTAAAGCTTCACGCGACGAACCAGTGAAGGCGAGAAGCGATTGAGGAAGCGCACAATGCGTTCGTAGTCCGATTCCGTGTCCACCCAGATGTTGGCGAAGTTGGAGCTGACCTGATCGCGAAGAATGCGCTCGATGAGCGAAAGATCGTGGTAGATCAGGGCCGGCGACCTGGATGATTCCGAACGCTGCTTGATTTCGTTCCAGAGATTCATCAGGAAGCGGAGGTCGGCGCGCAACTCATCTTCCGAAGCGCCTTCGGCTGCAGTCCGGACTATGAAGCCGCCCGGGGTCTCGCCGCGCTCGTTGGTCAGAATCCGCTTGAGGCGATGGCGCTCCTCATCGGAAGCAATCTTTCGGCTTACGCCCACATGCGTCACCGTGGGCATGAAAACCAGGAAGCGGCCGGGCAATGCAATGTGACTGGTGATGCGGGCGCCTTTCTTGGCGATCGGCTCTTTGGCGATTTGCACCAGGATCTCCTGCCCGGGCTTAAGCAGGTCCGAGATGATGGGCAGATCGGAGGTCTGCGCCGAGCGGCGCGACTGGCCGCGCCGGTTGCCCTGGGCTCCGCGGCCACGTTGTCCGCGGCCACCGCGGTCGTGACGATCGCGGCGCGGTGCCGGGCGCCCGCCTGCGGCGGCCTCTTCCTCTTCCTCGACCTCGTCTTCTTCGACGCCCTTTTCGTCGAAGTTCATCTGGATGCGATGATCGAGATGGGCTTCCTGCAGCAACTCGCCCAGATCGCCGCTGCGGAGGTGGCTGGGAATCGTCTCCTCTTCGTAATCTTCGTTGTCGTGCACCTCCGGCTTGTGCCGGCGCGCATGAGGCGCGGCATCGAATTCCTCGCCTTCGATGACTTCTTCTTCGACGACACCGTTACCGGGCGCGTAGGTCGAAACAGGAGCGCTGGTCACGGCCGATTTGCTTTCGGAGGAAGCATTGCCGTCCTTTTTCTTCTTGCCGAAACCGAAAAGCTTGAAACCCGTGGGAGCCGACGGATCAATGCGGTGAGAGGCATCAGCGTCTTCGCCGGGCTCCTCCGTAGTTTCACCCGGCGCGGAGGGCTCTGAATCGAAAGCCTCTGAACCCTCCTCAGCGAAAACTTCCTCTTCGCTCAGCGCTTCGAGTGCGTTCGAAGCGAGTTCCTCCTCCTCGAATTCAAAAGGTGCTTCGGCGCGCGGGTTCGATTCCATATCTTGAAACGCCTGCTGAGGAGGCTGCTCGAACTCGTCGGATGCCTCTGTTTGCGCAACTTCGGCTGCAGGCGCAGCCGCCAGGTCGTCTTGCGCTCTTTGTTCGTCCTCAACCTGAGGTTCGGCCTCGCGGCGATGACGCGAAAGCGATTCGCCCGGTAACAACCCGCTTCCGTCCCATTGAAGAGGCGTTTCGATCAGTGTGGAGGGCTTGGAGATGCCCGCCGGGCGGAGGGTTGCCGCAGGCTCCGAAGCGGGGTTCGCACTTTCGATGGCGGGAGTACTGCCATACTTTGAAAGCGACTCGCCTGGAAGGACAAAAGGTGCCGGCGCATGATGCCCGCGCGGTGCTGGCGGAGCTTCAGATCCCTGGATCCCCGGGGACTGTTCCGAGGCGACCGGGGGTTCTGCCGCGCCGCTGGGAGCGGGCCCGAATTCATCTGGAAGCGCGAATCGGCCGCTCTGGCCACGCCCGCCGCGCCGGCGCCGCCGGCCGTGCCAGCGCCGTGCGCCGGCATCATCCGATTCCTGCCCAATCCCAGATTGTGCCGAAGCATCCGGCGCGTTTGAGACCGAGTCTGTAAGTCCAGTTTGAGCTTCTTCCGCCGCCCGATGCTCATGGCGCGGCTCCTGCCGAGCCTGATCGCGGCGACGACCGTGGTCATCCTCGCGCCCGCGATTCCACACCGCCGACGAAGTGGGCGCGCTTTTGGCATCGTCGGGGGCCCCGGAGCCATTCCTGTCGATGCCGTGCGGGTGTCTGACCTCGCGAGGGGTCTGCCCAGCGCCGCTCACCGCAGCCTTCTCCAGCTCGTCGGTCTCTTCCTGATCTTCGAGCTCGATGAAGTCGGTGACGTAAAGAAACGCATCCCGCTCCAGCCCCAGATCGACAAATGCCGACTGCATGCCCGGCAAAACGCGCGTGACGCGTCCGTTGTAGATGGAACCCGCAAGGGTGTATTCGTTTTCGCGTTCGTAGTAGATTTCCGCGAGTTGATCGTCTTCTAGAATCGCAAGCCGCGTCTCATGCGGCGTGCTGGAAATACAGATTTCTTTTGCCATCGTACCTTTCCGTCCGGCGATTTAATGCTGCCGGTACACACGGCAAGGCCGGATGGGGCGCGCACGATCGGCGAAGGAATGGATGGACGGATAACCTTGGGGATGCCCGAGGAATGGCCTCTGTTTCGAGGTCGTCCCGGAGGGTGGCGAACCAATGCGGTTGTCGATGAAAACAAGCCGAACTGGCTGCTGGTCGCGGTGATCCGATGACAGAGATTTTGTGGCCGCCTGGGCCGGCGTTTCCGGCGGGGCCGTTCGACCAGCGGCTATCGAAAGGACTTCTCGCGCCACAAAACAGAGGAATCGAACTCCCCAGCTGCGCGCGTGAACTTTCGAGTGAGCGAGCCGCAAGTGGTCTTCCCGTCTCTGCGTACTCATAAACCCAATCCTGCCGGGCGCGATCCATCGGGACCATGCCGGCGAAGTGCTTTGAAATTCCTCTCTTGAGGCCTCAAACAATGCATCGATCGTTCGGGGCTTACCAAGAGCCAAACCTTTGGGACGGCATCTCAATCAGAGATGCGTCAGTTAACGAACCTGCGCATGCGGACATTCATCGCCACGCCCAGCGCCAGGAACGTAAACAGCACCGAAGATCCACCGTAGCTCATTAAGGGTAAGGGGATTCCGGTGACGGGCATGAGCCCGATGACCATGCCCACGTTGACCGCGATCTGGAAGGTCAACACAGCCACTATCCCCATAATAATGAGGGAACCGGGCAGGTCGGCGGCTGTTTGAGCGTTCTGAATCAAACGCATCAATATTAGAAAGTATAGCAGCAGAACAAAAAACGCGCCCACAAAGCCATGCTCCTCGCTGAACGCGGCAAAAATGAAGTCCGTGTATGGGATGGGAAGAAAATAACCCTGAGTTTGCGTCCCCTTTTCAAGACCCTTTCCCCAAATGCCGCCGGATCCGACGGCAATCTCCGATTGAAGCACCTGATACCCCGAGCCGCGGGGGTCGTTAGTCGGATTGGCGAAGCTTGTGAGACGCGCCTTCTGATATGGCTTCAGAATCTTACCGCTCGACCACACGCCTCCAACTAGAACCGCCCCGACGGTGAGCAAGATCAGGCTCTGGCGAAAGTTGATTCCGCCCAGGAAAAGGCCCGCGACCAGGATCGGCGCATAAGTGAGCGTGGTGCCGAGGTCCGGCTGGATCAGCACCAGGATCATGGGGATTCCGACCATAGCGAAGGCCTTGAAGATCTCCCGCCAGGTCAGGTTCCGGCCTCCGATATTGGCGATGTAGCGCGCCATGGCGAGGATGAGCACCAGCTTGACCCACTCGGAAGGCTGGAACTGGATAGGACCAAGCGCGATCCAGCGCCGCGCCCCGAGGGCCTTGTGGCCGATGACTCTGACCGCGACCAGGGAGACGACAAATATGCCGTAAAGCCATGGCGACCAGTCGATTAGGCGGTGGTAGTCGATCTTGGCCAGGACGAACATTCCGACGACGCCCGCGCCGATAAACAGAATCTGTTTTGAGCCGAAGCTGGCAAATTTTGTGTGGACAGTTGCGGAGTGGACCTCGATGCAGGAGAGTGCACATAGCGCCAGAACCAGGCCCAGTAAGGTCCAGTCAAAATCGCGAAAACTGAGGAAGCGGCGCAGCGCCATCGGCTAAGGATCCTTCTTTCTATCTGGCGTCAGCGCCGCTACCTGCGAAGCGTTCGGGCCGGGAACAGACGGGCTCCGACCAGTTTCGGTCTTTTGCCGTTTGACCGGCAGGGATGAACTCTTACTGTTCTCCGCAACCATGCCATCGCGGTCGACAAAGAAATGTCCGCTGTGAATGTGTGCAACCGCTTTGCCGATCGCGCCCGGCTTGGAGTCAGGCGTGGACCAAACCGCGCCCACTTCAACAGGCGCAGCCTCTTTCTCAGGCGGCAGATTGTGCGCTTCGCGCCGCTTCTTATCTACGAAAGCCGCAATCACTTGTGCCCCGATGCGCGCGGGATAATAACTGAACTCGCCGTTCTCCCAAAGAACCGCCACCACCAGCTCAGGATTTCGCCGCGGCACCAATCCCACAAACCACACATTTGGATACGTGTTCCGGCCCTTGTTGGTCTTTTCCAGGGCCTCGTGGCTCATGACTTCTGCGGTTCCTGTCTTGCCGGCGATGTCAATGCCCTCGAGATGCGCCGAGCTTGCTGTATGGAAAAGCCCGGGCTGCGTCACTTCGGCCATGCCGTTGGTGATAATGTCCCAGTTTGCCGGATCGATGGGGATGTAGGCTTCGCCGGTTCCGGGAAAGCTATCCAGCAACGATTTATAAAATTCAGCGGAAAGCTCGTTGGGGAACACCACATGCGGGCGAACCAGGTGACCGCCCGATGCAATGCCGCCGATGATGCGCGCCAACTGGATCGGCGTAGCTTCGACTGCGCCCTGCCCGATGGCTACGTCGAGGGTTTCATCGGGGTACCAGCGATGATGAAAATTCTTGATCAACCAGTCGGGCGAGGGCATCAGTCCGGCCTGCTCCCCCGGCAGATCGATCCCGGTCTTCTGTCCGTAACCAAACTCCGTTGCGTACTTCACGATGCGATCGATGCCCAGCTTGTCGCCGAGCATGTAAAAGAACGTGTCGCAGGAGTATGGAATGGCGTTGTAAATGTCGACTGGGCCGTGGCGCTCATCGCATTTGTGAAAGTAGCCATACGGGCCCCACCCGCCTGTGCAGACGATATGCATATTCTGCGCAATGCCTTCCTGGAGCCCGGCAACCGACATGAGAATCTTGAATGTCGATCCCGGCGCAAGTTGTGCCTGGATGGCCTTGTTGAGCAGCGGATGCTCGGGATCTGTGACAAGCTTGTTCCAGTCGGTGCGGTCGATCTTGACCGCAAACTCGTTGGGGTCGAAGCTGGGCCGCGACACCATCGCCAGAATCTCGCCGTTCCGTGGATCCATGGCGACAATGGCGCCATTGCGGTCGCCCAGGGCGAGCTCGGCGGCGCGCTGAAGGTCGTTGTCGATCGTGAGCTTCAGATCTTGGCCGGGCGTGGCGTGTTGGATTCCAAAGTAGCCCACCTCGCGCCCGTGGCTGTCGACGACCACCTCGCGCGAGCCATCCTGGCCGCGCAGCAGTTCGTCGTAGGTTTCTTCTACGCCGGCCTTGCCCACCACATCGCCGGGTTCGTAATAGGCAAAACGCGGATTGTTCAAGTCGTCCTCGCTCACCTCGCCCACATAGCCGATCAGGTGAGCGGCAAAACCATCGCGCGGATACAGTCGGCGCTCTTCGTCGATAGTCTCGAGCTCGGGCAGCTCGTTGCGATGGGCGGCGATAAATGCCTGTTCGTCGGCAGTCACGTCCTGCTTGATGGGGACGGGCTGATAGCCGGGCTGCGAGCGGTAGTGGTGCAAGGTGGCCCTTAATTGATCCAGATCGAGGTCCAGTCCCTGTGCGATCAGCGGCAGATCGGCATCCACATTGCGGCTTTGCTCCCGCACCAGGAAGCAGGTGACCGACGGGTAGTTGTCGACTACAAGCCGGTTCTCGCGGTCGAAGAGCTTGCCGCGGGGCGCCAGAATCGGCTCCTTGCGGATGCGGTTCTGCTCGGCCAGAACCCGGTAGCTATCCACATCCAGCACTTGCAGCCGCCACAATCCCGCGGCCAGCCCGAGCATCATCAGAAGGATGCCGTACTGCACGAATGTCAGCTTG
>JASHSG010000203.1 GCA_030040935.1 Acidobacteriaceae bacterium
GCACACGCGCTCGACCTGCCGATCGCGCAATTCTTCGCCAGCGACACACTGGCCCGGCAGATGAACACGCAGAACCTCTCCGACGACGAGCTGCGTTTCCTCACACAGTTGCGCCGCTACTCGACCAATCTGAATGAGAGCGATCGAAAACTGCTTCTGGCCATGGTGAAGAAGTTCTCGGCGACGGCGACGCGCTAGTTCGATTCGCCCGGGCCCTAACGCGCGAAATTGGAAATAAAGAATCCGAAGAGCACCAGCAGCAGCACCATCAAGCCGACGGTGGCGCGCAGCTTGAACCGGAATTCGCCGCGCGGCGAGCCGATGCGCGGAACCATGGGAGCCGCGAAAAGCAATCCACACAGAAAGCCGCCGATGTGGGCAGAATTATCGATTTCTATACCGGTGAAACCGCTGCCGAAATTGACAGAAAGCCCGATTACCAGGTTGATCACCGCAAAATAGATTACTGATCTGCGCAGCTTGCGGACTTCCTCCGGCGGGACGGGCAGCTGCTTCGATCTGAGCAGGACGATGAGCGCGCCGGCGATTCCAAAAACCGCTCCGGAAGCTCCCGCTCCAGCCTCAAAAACCGGCGGAGGCGTGTGCATGGCCTCAACCCAGTTCTTGAAGGTAGAAAGCAGGTTCCCGGCTGCGCCGGTGAGGATGTAAGCCGCGAACAAGCCGAACGATCCCATCAACGGCTCGGCCAGAAGTCCGAGGTTCCACAGACACCACATGTTTGTGGCCAGGTGAAGAATGCCCACGTGCACGAACATCGCGGTCACGATTCGCCACCACTCACCGGAGACCAGGACATTGTTTGGCCGGTCTGCGCCCCAGAACATCAATTGGTCGACGGTTGGCATCCAGATGCTGGCGCCGCTCGCCACCATCGCTAAGAACACGCCACAATTGATCCCCACAAGCAGATGGGTAGCCGGCGATTGGGCCCAGGCGGGACGCCGACGCCGCGGCGGCGGCATGTAATCACTGGCGGGAGGAAGAACCTCCGGCTGTGGGGGCGGCGAATAACTTGACATAGCATCACTCTAATGCATCCCCGGCGCGACAGCGGCTTGAGATTTCGCGATGAAGCACTTCAAGACGCCAGCATCCAAAAGGGGATTTCATTCTTTGAAAGCCGGGTCGATCCTGCGTTGTAGTCTGGAATTTGCTCGGTGTGCTGCGGCGCACTTTAACGGTGACCGAGGTTCGGCCGGATTCTGGACTAAAAAGCGAAAGAGGGAGAGGACTTTTGAGCTCGGATATCGATGCAAGTGAAACCGGCGCGAAGCCCATTCGCCGCGCGCTCTTGAGCGTGACCGACAAGAGCGGGCTCGTCGAATTCGCGGAGTCACTCAAGGGTTTCGGGGTCGAGTTGATTTCAACCGGCGGAACTGCAAAGGCCTTGCGCGAGGCCGGGCTGGCCGTGAAAGACATCAGCGAACTGACCGATTTCCCGGAGATGCTCAACGGCCGCGTCAAGACGCTGCATCCGCGTGTGCACGGCGGCTTGCTCTACATTCGCGGGAACCCGGAGCACGAAGCCGCCGTGGCTGCTCACGGCATTCAGCCCATCGACATGGTCGTAGTGAATCTCTATGCGTTTGAAAAGACCGCCACACGACCAGGCGTCGCCTTTGGGCATCTCATCGAAAACATCGACATCGGCGGGCCGTCGATGGTGCGTTCTGCGGCAAAGAATTTTGAGGATGTGGCGATCGTGACACGCGCGGCGGATTACGCGGGCCTGATTGAGGAGCTGAAGGTCCATGGCGGCGCGCTCACTCGCACGACGCGCTGGCGCCTGGCCAAGCAGGCTTTCGCGCTCACCGCTGCCTACGATTCGGCAATCGCGAGCACTCTTGAGAGGATCGCGGACGCTCCTCCGCCTGCGGCTCCAGCTGCTCCCGATCTCCAATCTCTGCCTTCCACATTGCGCATCAATCTTCCGATGGCCCAGGAGCTGCGCTATGGCGAAAACCCGCATCAACGCGCCGCCCTTTATGCCGACGGATCCGGCTTCGGAATCGCTGGCGCAACCCAA
This sequence comes from Acidobacteriaceae bacterium, assembly GCA_030040935.1. Taxonomy (GTDB): domain Bacteria; phylum Acidobacteriota; class Terriglobia; order Terriglobales; family Acidobacteriaceae; genus Telmatobacter. Next base: position 2,048 of record JASHSG010000203.1, read on the forward strand.
TTGCAGGGCAAGGAGCTGAGCTTTAACAACCTCGTCGACCTTGACGCCTGCTGGCAGCTGACGCAGGAGTTCGAAGAACCCGCTGTCATCATCGTCAAGCACACCAACCCCTGTGGTGCGGCGACCGGCGCAACGATTCTTGAGGCATACCAAAAGGCGCTTGCCTGCGATCCGGTCTCGGCCTACGGTGGAGTGATTGGCATCAATCGCGAGGTTGACGGAGCTGCAGCGGAAGAGATGGCTAAGCTCTTCATCGAGGCCATCGCCGCGCCGGGTTTCTCGGCTGAGACGCGCCAACGCTTTGCCGCGAGGAGAAATCTTCGCCTCGTCGAGGTGCGCGCTGCCACGCCGCGCCCGACGGTGAGGCAGGTCTCGGGAGGACTTCTGTTGCAGGACGCCGATACCGGCCGCGTGACAGAGTCGGAGCTGAAGGTTGTTACCCGGCGACCGCCCTCCGCCGAAGAGCTACGCAGCCTGCTCTTTGCATGGCGTGTCTGCAAGCATGTCAAGTCAAACGCCATCGTTTATGCCCGCGATGGCCAGACGCTGGGCGTGGGCGCCGGACAGACGAGCCGTGTGGACGCCGCCAGGTTCGGGGCCATGAAGGCGGTGCTGACGTTGAAGGGTTGCGTCGCCGCCTCCGATGCATTTTTCCCTTTCGCCGATGGCCTCGAGGTAGTCGCCCAGGCTGGTGCGACAGCAGTGATTCAACCGGGGGGCTCGGTCCGGGACGACGAAGTAATTGCCTCTGCCGACAGATTGGGCTTGGCAATGGTCTTTACCGGGATCAGGCACTTCCGGCATTGAGAGATTTTCGGAAACGCCCATATTGCTTGAAGTTCATCGAAATTACCCGTTGAGTCCCACTTTAGTTTGAGCAAAATCGCTCAATCTGCCGCGCATTTGCGACTAATGACAGGTAAAATCGTCTGTAAGAGTGGCAGGCTCCCTCATATTTTCTGCCCTGCTGCGTTTTCTTTTTGTGCGTTTTGCGTCCGAAAATCAGGGAACTCCCGGCATGGTGACGACGATTCTTCCAAGACTCAACCTCGCGCCCAGGTTTGCCGCCGTCATCGTTTTCTTGCCGGCACTCGCACCTCTCTGCGCCCAAAGCTCGCCAGCGAGCAGCCCGAAGGCCAACCCCACAAGAGGCCAGCAGACTCAGCCGAGTGTCGCTCCGGCGCAGTCCACACATGTCGAGACGGCTGTCGCGGATGCCGGCGCGAAACCGGCAACACCGGCGTCCGATTCCGCTGTTGCCTCGGTGCCCAATCGCGCGCAGGCCTATTATCATCTGGCCCTGGCCAGCGTGTATGAAGACGACGCGGTGTCAGAAGGACATACCGATGAATGGAACCAGGCGATCGAGCAGTACAAGCTTGCGCTCGATGCCGATCCCGACTCTGCTGAGCTGAGCGACGATTTAGCGGAGCTTTATTTCCGCGCGGATCGCGTGAACGATGCCGAAACCACGGCACGCGCGGCTCTGAAATCTCATCCCAACGACATCGATGCGCACCGTCTTCTGGGGCGCATCTACCTTCGTCAGCTGGGCGAGGGCGAAAACGCCGGTGAATCGTCTACGGCGTCCAGTGATGTGCTTGACCAGGCGATTGCCGAGTTCGAGAAGATCGTTGCGCTGGACCCCAGAAGCGTGGAAGACCACATGGTGCTGGGGCAGCTTTACACCGTCAAGCACCAGGCGGAGAAGGCTGAAGCGGAATTCAAGACTGCCCAGGCTATTGAACCCGAGTCGGAAGAGGTGGTGCTGAACCTCGCCCGGCTCTATGCTGAAAGTGGGGACATAGAACACGCCGTAAAAGCCATTGAGGCGGTTCCCGTGGACGGCCGAACTCCCAAAATGGAGTTCACTCTGGGTGCTCTCTACGACCAGTTGAAGCAGCCCAAAGACGCCATTGCCGCCTACCAGCGCGCTGACGATCTCGAGCCCGGGGACGCGCAAACCATGGATGCGCTTGCATCCGCGCTTCTCAGCGACGATCAGCTTGACGAGGCGCTCAAGGAGTATCAGGCGTTGGCCGAGGCCAACGCCGACGACGCCGAGCCGCTGGTGCACATTGCCGAAATTCAGCGCCGCCAGAACAAATACGAAGATGCTCTGGCCACCATTCGCAAAGCGCGCAAAATCGATCCGACCTCGCTGGAAGCAGGCTTCACCGAAGGGCAGATTCTCGATATTCTGGGCCGCTTTGACGACGCCATTCAGACTTATCAGGAGATGGTCGACGCTACTTCGCACGCCAACGGCGCATATAAAGAGGACGAGAAGAACAACCGCGCCATCTTCCTGGAGCACCTGGCCGCGGTTTACCTCGAGGAGAACAAGACAGATCAGGCAATTGCGGCATACGAGAAGATGATCGAAATGGAAGGGAGCTTCGCCGCACGCGGCTATCAGGGAGAAGTGGACGCGTACCGCGACGCTCACCAGTTTGACAAGGCAGTCGCGATCTCCCGCAAGGCCGTGGCCGCCAATCCCCAGGACCGCGATCTGAAGCTGATGCTTGCCGGAGAACTCGCCGATCAGGATCATCCGGATGAGGGCATTGCGATGGCAAAGAGCCTTCTCGATGGCGCTAATCCGGACGAGCAGCGCAGCGTTTGGTTCGCCCTGGTGCAGATAAATATTCGGCTGCATCGCTGGAAGGATGCGGAGGATGCGCTCGACAAGGCCGAGCCGCTGTCGACCAAGAAGGATGACCGCACATATCTGTTCTTCCTTCGCGGCGAATGGGCTGAGCGTCAGAAGCACCTGGACCAGGCCGAGCAGTTCTTCCGCCAGGCTCTGGATCTGGATCCGGACAGCGCCATGACGCTGAACTATCTCGGTTATATGTGGGCTGACAAAGGTATCAAGTTGCCCGAAGCCCTGAAAATGATTCGCCAGGCAGTCGATCTTGAACCCGTGAACGGCGCGTATCTCGATTCGCTGGGTTGGGTCTATTTCAAGTTGGGCGAATACGAACTGGCAGAGGACAACCTGCGTCAAGCCGTGAATCGCGACCAGACCGACCCGACAGTGCACATGCACCTTGGCGATCTTTATGAGAAGACCGGGCGCATCCGGCTCGCTGCGGCGCAGTGGCAGCTTTCGCTGGACGAATTCGCCAAGTCCTCACCTGCCGATATTGAACCTGGCGACGTGGAGAAGGTCCAGAAGAAGCTCGAGGGCGCACGCGTCAGGCTGGCCAAAGAGGACAGCTCTCTGGGCGAGGCCAAACCCGAATAATCCCAACGCAGCAGCTCCAACTCGGTCCTTAGCCTCAACCTCTTGCGATATAACCGGACCTGAGCAGCGGACCTCGCGGCTGCGCATAGGGGCTGAACTGGATGACACTGCTCAGGACCGCATCGTTAGCCTTGCCGGGAGGAATCGCGGTTGCAGGCGATGCGGAGAGTCAACTAGCGCAAAGGGTTCATTCCGAGCCGCCGCACGCCTATCGCACCTCGTTTTCGCGTGACGCCGCACGAGTTCTGCACTCACGCGCCTTTCGCCGCCTGGCCGGAAAAACGCAGGTCTTCACGCGTCTCGCCTCCGAGGGTCTTTCCGACCATTTCCGCAGCCGACTAACGCATACTCTCGAGGTGGCGCAAATTTCGCGAGCGGCGGCTACGGCACTGGGCCTTAACGTGGAACTGGCCGAAGCACTGGCCTTGGCGCACGACATTGGGCATCCCCCCTTTGGCCACGCGGGTGAGAAGGCGTTGGATCGGGCTCTCCGCGGGCTCGGGCTCAGCTTCGACCACAACCTCCATGCCCTGCGAATCGCGACCTGGTTTGAGGAGCGCTATCAGGCTTTTCGCGGACTCAATCTCACCCTCGGGGTCCGCGAGGGCATCGTGAAGCACTCGCGCGACTACTCCGCCCAGGACCATCCCGAGCTGGCGGATTATTTTCTCGATCGGTTGCCGCCGCTAGAAGCTCAGCTGATCGATCTGGCCGACGAGATTGCCTATCTGACGGCGGATCTCGATGACGGGCTGGACTCGGGCGTCCTGGAATTGGATCAGGTCCGCAGCGCCGCTCCCCTTTTCCGCGGCTTTCACGATGCGGCGCGCGCAAGCTTTCCCGCTGCTCCCCCGCGGCTGGCCATTTATGAGGCGCTGAGACAGCTACTGAACGCCTGGGTTACCGATCTGATCGACCAGGTCCGCGTCGGCGTCAGTGCGCTTGGCGCGACGACCCTGGACGAAATTCGGCGTGCCCCGCGAAGGCTGGCGGCACTCAGCGGACCGATGGAAGCCGAGCGCGTCCGCGTGAAGGGCTTCCTCTATGCGAATCTTTACAACACGCCTGCCCAGGAACAGGAGCATGCGCATGCGGAAGAGGTGGTCCTCGAACTGTTTGGCTTTTTAATGTCCGATCCGGGCTTGTTGCCTGAAGACCACCGGGCGCAGATCCCTTCTGAGGGGTTGGCGCGCACCGTCGCCGACTACATCGCAGGAATGACCGATAGCTACATTGTGCAGCTGTGGAAGCACTGCGGAGCCCGGTGAGTCATTGCACCGTGCCTTGCGGGCGAATCCGCCGTAAATCCAGCGCGCACAGCACGGCGTTTTGGGCATTCAAACGCAGATTGTCGGCCGCAGCCCACAGCCACATTCGCGATGCCAAATTGGAGTTGCGACCAAGCCGCTCCGGCCGCAGCCGAACCAGAACATCATTCTGTCCAGTTGCTGAGAGGTTTGAGGGAGAATCGCTGTCCTCGAGGATTAGCTCGACATGCTCTCCGGTTAATGCTTCCTCGACGGCGACAATCTCAACCGGCCGTTCCAGATCCACTGCGATGGAGAATGTGTAGCCGTGGAAAACAGGCGCATGAACCACCTGCACGGCCAACGAAGGGCCGCGCCCGCCTGTCAGCACCTCGTAGTGGCGGCGAATACGCGCTTCCACTGCGGGCAAGTTCACCTTTGAAGCCTCTCCGGTGCCGGCAAGCAGGTTATACGCGGCTTGCGCATCGTAGATCGCCCGCGGCAGAGTCTGAAAGCTGAGCAGGCTCACAGTTTGCTGATGCAGCTCATCCATGGCGGCACGACCAAAGTCGCTGGCCGGCTCCAGCACCGTGGCCGCGGCAAACCGGACCGGCGCGGCCTGCTGCAGCCGCTTAAGCAGCAGCGCAATCGCGATGACTGCCGGGTGGGCAGGCACCACGGCCGGCGTGAATAGGTCGACTGCCGCCGCTTCTGTGCCCAGCCACGGGGCTCGAACCACGACTCCGGGCTCCCGATCCAGCGCCGCCGAGAGATCCAGGACCGTCGATCCGGCGCGCAGGGCTTGTTGCCAATGCCGGCGCGTCAGGCTCTCAGTACCACAGAAAAAAGTGAAGTCGGCGCGCTCAAAGGCGTCTGCACTAATTGCCTGAATGAAGGTAACTTCGTCGCCAACTTGATCAAGCTGGCCCTGCGCGTCTTCCTCGTCAAGCAGGGCAAACCGGGCTGAGTCAAGCGGCGATTCGGAAAGGACCTCTTTCAACTCCCGGCCTACCAGGGTCGAGGCGCCGGCAATGGCAATTTTGTACACGGCAATCCTTTTTCCTGCCTGGAAGTTCGATTACGGTCTTGATGAGCCGGGTTCTGCGGCCACCGAAGAGGGAGCGGGAGGATCATGCGGCCTTCTGCGACGCCGCCTGGACCAACCATACGCGGCGCGCGCCCAGATTCCCGAGAACATATATGCCAGCCCCACCGGGAACATCACCACACTCGAGTAGCGCAGCGCGATGTACGCAATCAAGGCCAGCAGCACCAACAATTGAAAGGGATGGCGGCGGGAAAAGTTGATCTCCTTGGCTGACCAGAAACGCCAAGTGCTGACCATTAGAAACGCGGTCAGCCCGACCAGGATAAGCCAGGGTACGGCGACCCACCACTCCTCGACCGGATAGGCATTGAAGAAATGGACCGTGGCGGCCAACATTCCTGCTGCTGCAGGGATCGGCATGCCAACAAAGTATTTTCTGTCGGCTCGGCCCGGGTTGCGCGGCTGCGCGTCGGGGCTGATGTTGAAGCGCGCCAGCCGCGAAGCTCCGCTGAGAAGAAAAAGAAAGCAGATGAAGGCGCCGGCCTGAATCAGGTGCTGCCTGAATTGCGCATTCGCGGAATCGGGAAGAAAATGGAATCCCCAGACGAACGCCAGCAGGCTTGGCGCCATGCCGAACGTAATCACGTCGGCAAGTGAATCCAGTTCCCTGCCAAAATCGCTGGCGGTGTTCGTCAAGCGCGCGATGCGGCCATCGAGCGCGTCAAAAGGGATGGCAAACAGAATGGCTATCGCCGCCCAGTCCAAATGGACGTGCGCCTGACCGCTTCCATCAAGCGCAGCGATGGTCTGGGTGATCGAAAAGTATCCCGCTCCAAGGCTTCCGGCGGTGAACAGCGACGGCAGCAGGTACATGCCTCGGCGAAGGCGCGGATGCGGTTTGCCTCTCGAGTGCATAAGATCAAAGGAATTCACAAGTCTTCTCCACAAGGAACAGCGGCCAACACGGTCGAGCCGCCTTTGACCCGCTCTCCAACCTTTACCCGCAAAACCGCGCTCGACGGAATGACTACATCGACTCTGGAGCCGAACTTGATGAGCCCCACGCGCTCCCCTCGCTCGACCGATTGCCCTTCGTTGCATCGGAAGACAATACGACGCGCCAGGAGCCCGGCGATCTGCTTGAAGGTAACCTCGTAACCCGCGTCGGCACCCTGGCCGCGGACGGTGACTGTGTTCTGCTCATTGCGCTCGGCCGAGACAGGGTTCATGGCGTTCAGGAACCTGCCCCTCTGATAACGCACGCGGCTAAGAACGCCGCCAATGGGAGCGCGGTTCACATGAACGTCAAAGACACTTAGAAAAATGCTGATCCGCTGGCGCGAGCCCTCGGGGGTCGAAATGGAGGTTGTTTGGGTAACGAGGCCGTCGCCAGGCGAAACGATTAGCCCTTTTCCGGCTGGAACCGTGCGTTGAGGATCGCGAAAGAACCAAAGGAAGAAAACAGCCAACATTGCGGGAGCAATGCCCCAAACCCATTCCCCAGTGAGCCATTTGAGCGCGGCGGCTACCGCCAGCAAACTCAGCCCGTAAATGTAACCGTCGCGAACCATCGTTCCCAACGATTATACGGTGATTCAATAGATGAACCCATTGCACCAATGGACCACTGAAGCACAAAAGATACGTTACGTACCCAAGCCGCGAAGCCTGGCAAAGCGCGCCACAAAAGCCGAATGCTTATAACCTACGCCACGGCTGGAATACGACGCTCGAGCGCGAAAATCAGGTCCTTCGCATGCAGCTTGAGTTTTTTCAGGCGCACTTCTTCGAGCTGTTCATCTTCTGAAAGGTACGGCTTTTGAAGCAACTCTTCCAAACGCTGAGCGTAGCGGCGATGTTCTGCGTGCAGGCGATCGATTTCTTCGCTCAGCATGGAACTTTGTACTTCGTCCATCAAGCACCTCCAGTTGGGCCATTTGCTAGGCGATGCAGGCTCGCCCATTTTCTTAGAACACTTACATATATCGCCGTTTCGGGTGAATCGGCAAGCAGGAAATCCGATGAAGGTAATGCCGCCCTGTGAAAATTGAGGCAGAAGTCGCGGGGAGAGCGGGCTCATCGGCGATCAGATGAATTGGAGCCGCATAAGTACTGCATCTTCAATAGGATCAGCGTAATAGGCCCTCCGGAGCCCGGTTTGCCCGAAGCCAGTGGACCTGTAAAAGGCAATTGCAGCTCGGTTTGACGCCCGCACCTCGAGGACAACCTCAGGTACGCCCGCCGAGCGGAGTTGAATGACCAGGCCGTCGAAGAGCGCACGGCCCAGGCCAAGTCGCCGGCTGCCTGCGGACACGGCGATCGATTCAAGCTCAGCCTGGTGTGGCTGAAAGCCGGCGATGACGAAGCCCATGACGTGCCTCGGCTTAGACAGAGCGGCGACGAGGGCGATGCGGGGAAGCGCGGCTCCGGGATCCAATGCGTTCAGGTAGGCAGACTCCTGCCAGCGCGGCAACTCCGGCGAGCCTGCGGCGATCTCAAGCACTTGAGGAAGATCTTCGGCGGTCATCGGCCGGATTCGCACATTATCCGCGATGGTTGGCATGTTCGCTACTGCCTGACAACCGCCGGATTAGCCGCAGCGTCGGCGCCGAAAATCTCGGCATCGGAGCGGCGCAGGTAGTGGCCGTCGATGAGAGCCGGGTCGATGGCGGCTCCCGCGACCAGGCGAGCCTCGCCGAGCCGCAGCGCGTCGACTGCGGCGGGGGAAGGCGTCGGGATCAGCTGTGTGTTCGGCCATGCGGCCGCCAGGATCGCGGCCGCTTCCTCTTCGCAAACGGCCACGCGTATAGGCGGAGGATCGATCGCCGCGAGTTCGCGGGCTCCGGCGAGGAACTCTTTCGCAGCCGACTCCTTGCGCTCGAGCCTCACGAAGACCTCACCCCGATGCGCATCGAGCGCGGACGATAGCACGCCGCTCTTTCGCGATAGCACCTGCAGGCGCGAGAGTGTGACTACCGGAATGGCAGCTCCCTCGGCCAGGCCCTTCACCGTGCTGAGCCCAACACGTACGCCGGTAAAGCTTCCCGGCCCGTTGACGACGACAATTCCGCCTAAGCTTCGCAGTTCCGTCCCGGCTGATTGCAGCAAATCGGCTATCGCGGCAACCAGCATTGCCGAGTATGTCCGCCCGGCCAGCTCGCTCCGCCCCAGGATTTCCAGATCGCGCCCGGGCAACCGCCCGAGGGCGACCGATCCCGTCGGGCCGCACGTGTCAATCGCTAGAATCAGGCGCGCATCGGGCACAACGCCTCCTTAGACAGCGGCGAGCGCCCGATCGAGGTCGGCGATCAGGTCTTCCTTGTCCTCGATGCCGATCGAGAGCCGGATCCGACCTTCGTTGATCCCCATCGACCGGCGCACCTCTTCGCTGACTGAGCCATGCGTCGTCGTGGCGGAGTGCGAGGCGAGTGACTCCACGCCGCCCAGGGATTCCGCGTTGATGAAGATCTTAATCGCCTTCAGAAAGCGCTCCGCTTCCTCGCGCGACTTGAGCTCAAAGCTCATCATCGATCCGAAACCTGCCTGCTGCTTTACTGCCAGGTCATACTGGGGATGACTCTTCAGCCCCGGATATGCCAGCTTGCTCACTTTCGGGTGCGAGGAAAGGAACTCCGCCACTGCGCGGCCGTTGACTTCGTGCTGCTGGATGCGCAGCGGCAGAGTCTTGATGCCGCGCAAGACCAGGAAGCACTCGAAGGGAGACATCACGCCGCCCGCCGCTTTCTGAATCAGCAGGAAGCGCTCCTTGTGCTCGGGCTTTGACCCGATCAGCGCTCCGCCGAGGCCGTCGGAGTGGCCGTTCATGTACTTCGTGGTCGAGTGCATGACGATGTCGGCGCCCAACTCCAGCGGGCGCTGCAGCACCGGCGACAGGAAGGTGTTATCGACGCTGACTTCAACCCCGTGAGCGTGAGCCAGCTTAGCCACTCCGGCAATGTCGGTGAGCACCATCAGCGGGTTGCTGGGTGTTTCAATGTGCACGAGCCTGGTGTTTGGCTTTATCGCCGCGGCGACCGCCGCGAGGTTGCTCGTATCCACATACTCGATCTGGATGCCGTAGCCGCTCACGATCTGATCGAATAGCCGCACGGTACCTGCGTACACGTCGCGCGAGCAGACGATATGATCGCCGGCGCGGAGCATCGCCACCAGCGCGGAGATGGCGGCCATTCCGGTGGTGAATGCGTGACCGCTGGTTCCCCCCTCCAGTGCGGCCAACGCCGTCTCCAGGCGGTCGCGCGTCGGGTTGCCGGCGCGCGAGTAGTCCCACCCGCGATCGCTGCCGATCCCGGTGAGTTCAAAGGTCGAGGAAAGATAAACGGGCACATTCACAGCACCCGTCAGAGGATCGGGGTGCTGCCCTGCATGAACGGCAAGAGTCGCATATTTGTATGGGGACATTACGTACCTGCTTGCTCCTGAGCTTTCGCTCTTAGCTTATCGCGCGGAGCGTTTGGCCGGCCCGCGAAACCATCGGATGACGATATGGATGCGCTGAAATGCATTAACGAGGGCCAGACTGCGATCCGCGGAGTGATTGTCGAACCCCGAGCCCGCGAGAGATTGCAGGAATTTCTGCGCGCTGATCCTTCGAAATTAACTGACGCCGCTAGGTGAACTGGCTGCGAAACACCGCCTTGATGTGAGCCAGCCGCATGTGCAGTGCCTCGGCCTCGTCCTTGAGCCCCAGCCGTTTGGCCAGCCCGATGGCGTCGTAATAGCAATCCTTGGCGTCGCTGTAGCAGACAGTCGCGTCGTGCGCGGAGTGCGCCTCGTACATATCGTCGTAGGCCTTCTCTCCCAAGGCCTTCAGATGAGCGATCTGTTCCATCCCGGCCTTTCGCTCCGCATCGCTGCTCATATTCGCGACCTACTTCTCCGCCGACGCGGTTTGCTTGGTTGCGCGAGCCGCCGGGAAATAGCCGGTACGAGTGCGAACCGTCAGCTTGCCCAATCCTTTCGACTCGGCGGTCACATCCACGCGCCTGAAACCGGGCACTGTGGTGGGCTTGGTCGAGTGGTAGCCCAACGTGTATTGGCTGCGGATGTCGCGCGCCACCTCGGCGGCGATCTGATCAATCTGGTCGATGGATTTGGGGAAGAATGCCATGCCGCCCGTCTCGGTTGAGAGCATTTCAAGGGCGCGCCGCGCGTGCCGAACCTCGGCGCGGCTCATCTCGTCGCCGAAGAGCAGGCCAATCGAATAAATTACCGGACCGGAAAGCTGTTGGACACGCTCGATGGTCTGTTCCAGGTTCAAGCTGGAGGCATTGTCTTCTCCATCGGTGATCAGGATGAGAACCTGCTTGGGCCGCTTGGCGTCGGCTACCAGCTTGTCTGCCGAGGCAACCACGGCGTCATAGAGCGCAGTGCCGCCGCGAGAATCAATGTGCGACAACCCGTCGCGCAGCTTGCCGATGTTCGATGTAAGGTCGCAATCGATAAACGCTTCGTCGGAGAAGTTGACGACAAAAGCTTCGTCCTGCGGATTCGAGGCCTCGATCAGGTCGAGCGCGGATTTGTTCACCGACGGACGCTTCCGATACATCGAGCCGGAGTTGTCGACAACGAGCCCCATGGAAACGGGCAGGTCGCTGTGCTGAAAGCTGATCAGCGTTTGCTTCACGCCGTCTTCGTAGATGGTGAAATCATCCTTGGTGAGATTCTGCACCAGGTTCGTGCCGTCAAGCACAGTTGCATTGAGCACCACTTCTTCAACGTTGGTGTGAAGCAGATACCCCTCGCCCTCCTTTTTCAGCGGGCCCGAGTTAGGGGCGGGTGTTACAACATCGGGCGAGCGGACGGGATCGGAATCGACAGAGAGCGGCGGAGCGGGACTCGACTGCGCTCCGGCTGCCGGCGCTGGAGCCTGCTGCGCGGGCAGTGCAAACCCAGCTGCGGCAAGAAAGACAACCAGAATCGCGTTATTGCAGTGGCGCATAGTAACCGGTGCGAGCATAAACCGTAAGCGGAGGAAGACCGGGAGGCGGATTCACCTTCACCTTCACTTTACGCCACTTGCCATCGCGGGTAAGATCGTGGGGCTTGTAGCCGATTACATATTGGTTGCGCAGCTCAGTCGAGATCTTCTCGGCGATATCGCTCATCTCGTCCACGTCGTCGACGCGAAACAGCCGCCCGCCAGTTGCCGAACTGACGTCGTCAAGGAGCATTGGACCGGTGCGCTCCTCTGGCGTGGGCGCGTAAGGATCGAAGATGCCGATGGAGTAGATTTCCACGTCGGCTTCACGAACCGCCGCTCGCACTTCACCCTCCGTATAGCGCGAGCGGTTGTCGCCGCCATCCGAGACCACGAGCAATGCCTTGCGCTCGTGATGGGCATCTTTCATCTTCGCGATGCCGTAGTAGATCGCATCGAGCAGCGCGGTGCGGTGCCCGGCATGAACCGTCGCCAGACGCGCTTGAATGTCGTCGACGGAGCTGGTGAAGTCCTCTATCAGCTCGGGCCGATCGTTGAATCCGATGACGAAGAACTCGTCCTGTGGATTGGCTGTCTTGATGAATTGCAAGATTGCTTCGCGGGCGCGGACCAGCTTGGAGGTCATGGAGCCGGATAGATCGAAGATTATGCCGATCGAAACGGGGGCGTCCTCGGAGGCGAAACTCGTGATGTTCTGCTCACCGTTATTCTCGTAGACCTGGAAGTCTTCCTTTTCCAGGCCCGTCACCAGCCGGTTTAATGGGTCAGTGACCGTGACCGGAACGAGCACCATGTCCACGTTCATGCGGATGAACGAGCCCGGATGGATATGGAGCGACCCGGCGCCCGTTTCCGGGGCTGCCTCAGTCCCGTTGGGCTCGCTGGCCGGCGCCGGGGAGCCTGCCGGCGGTTCGACATGAATCTTGTTCAGTTGATCTTCCTGGGCTCGCGCCTGACTCGCGCAAAAGGCGGCTGCCAAGACACCCAGGCAGGTGAGGCGGCAAAAGAAGGCAAGATTGAACACCCCGTTTGGATTCGCGTGCTGGGGAAGCGTCCTCATGAGGCACCCAGGAGGTTTGAAGGCGATATTACCACTATCGGCACCGCTCTGCAGTCAGCAGATTGTCATTCCCGCGTTGCGCAAACCGTGATCCATGCAGGATGGGAGCTTCAAGCTCTACGATACAATCGAGCCTGGGCCCTACCTGCAATCCAGGCGGGCATTACAGCTTAAGCGGGGCTCAAATTCCGCCTTTTAGCGGGGAGCAAGACCTTTCTCATGGCTCGTCTCTATCCTTTTCGCGCCTGGCGCTACAATCCCTCGGCAGTTCGCCTGGAAGACGTGGTGACTCAGCCATACGACAAGATCACGCCGGCCATGCAGCAAGCCTACTATCAGCGCAGCCCCTATAATCTCGTCCGCATCATCCTGGGGCTGCCTGAGTTATTTGACTCGGAGAAGGGTGAAAACGTCTATACGCGCGCTGCGCACGATTTTCGCGCCTGGCGCGAGCAGTCGGTGTTAATCCAGGAAAACGACCCGTGCGTTTTTGCTTACGCGCAGCGATTCACGGTTCCGGGGACAGAAAGTGTCAAGGAGCGGCGCGGATTCATTGCCTTGGGCAAGCTCCACGAATACTCCGACCAGGTCGTCTTCCGCCACGAGCAAACGTTGTCGAAGCCCAAGAGCGACCGGCTAAACCTTCTAAGAGCGACTCAGGCCCACTTCGGACAGATCTTCATGCTCTACTCCGATCCGGCCGGCAGCGTAGAGAAGATTCTTTACGAAGGCCGTGGCCCCGCAGACGCCGAAGTGTCCGATGAATACGGCGTCCTGCACAGGCTCTGGCGCGTGAACAATCCCGCGTCGATAAGCCTGCTGGCGACGGCCATGATTGACAAGAAGTTGATCATCGCCGACGGTCACCACCGATATGAAACTGCGCTCGCCTATCGGAATTACTGCCGCCAGTCCGGGAGAACTGATGAGTGCG
>JASHSG010000204.1 GCA_030040935.1 Acidobacteriaceae bacterium
AGCAGTTCGGCAAGCTGCTTGAAGACCTGAAGATTCCACAGCCACGTGGAGGCACTGCCACCAGCGTGGAGCAGGCTCTCGCCGTGGCCAACGAGATCGGCTATCCCGTCCTTATCCGTCCCAGCTATGTGCTTGGCGGCCGCGCCATGGTCATCGCGTACGACGCCGACGCGGTCTCGCGCTACATGCGCCAGGCCGTCGAATATTCCCAGGAACGTCCCGTTTTGATCGATCATTTCCTCGAGAACGCCATCGAAGTCGACGTGGACGCGCTTTCGGACTCGAAGGACGTTCTGATTGCCGGCATCATGCAGCACATTGAGGAAGCCGGCATTCATTCGGGGGACTCGTCGTGCGTGTTGCCCGCCGTTGGCATCAGCGAGCCGACGCTTGAAACGCTGCGCGCCTACACGCGCAAGCTGGCGCTGGCACTGAAGGTCGTCGGCCTGGTCAATTTGCAATTTGCGATTCAGCGCGACGAACAGGGCAACGACCACGTTTACGTCATCGAGGTCAATCCGCGAGCCTCGCGCACCGTTCCCTATGTCTCGAAAGCTACCGGCGTGCCACTGGCGAAAATTGCCGCGCTTCTGATGACGGGCCGCAAGCTCTGCGAACTGCTGCCGGCGGAGATCGAAGCGGGCAAGGATCTGGGAACGGGCGCATACTTCTACGTCAAATCTCCGGTCTTTCCGTGGTCGAAGTTTGCGGGTGTCGACACGGTTCTGGGGCCCGAGATGAAATCGACCGGCGAGGTGATGGGAGTGGCTTCGTCGTTTGGCGAGGCATTCGCCAAGGCGCAGCTTTCAGCCGGCCAATTGCTGCCTGCGGGCGGCACGGTTTTTTTCACGGTCAACGACCATGACAAGCAGGCGGTGATTCCGCTCGCGCGCCGCTACATTGAACTCGGATTCAAAATTGTCGCTACGGAAGGCACAGCCAATGTGCTCGAGGGCGCCGGTCTTATCGTTGAGCGTGTTTTCAAAGTCGAGGAAGGCCGGCCCAACGCCGTCGACCTCATCAAGGAGAAGCGCATTCAGCTGGTTGTGAATACGCCGCGCGGCCAGGATGCGATCTTCGACGAAAAGGCAATCCGCCGGGCATCTGTGTTGGCGCGAGTTCCCACGATCACGACGCTTGCTGCCGCGCAGGCCGCGGCAGATGGCATCGCCGCGATGCAAAAGCACTCTGTCAATGTACACGCGCTGCAGGCGCTGCATTCGGCCAACGGCCGCTAGCAGCCCGCCAAGCGGGCGCAAGAAGCATGCCCCACGACAGCATCACCATCTGCAGTGAAGTCCGTTGCGGAGGCGGAAGTCGAAGGATTTACCGCTGAGTTGAGCTTTGTAAGCCTTAGGTCAAAGCCAGCCTCGCGCTGCGTGTGTCGTCGTTGAATTGGCCGAGCTAATCCTCTTGATTGTCGGGGGTCTCCCTCACAATGTATTTCTGCACAAACCGGATGATTCCAACCATGATCAGGAGATCGAGTAACCCTATGGGCGTGAGAGCGACTCCCGGAATCCAATAGTGCGGCCAGTGGAGCATAAGAATCAATGGTATGTGAAGCATCAACAACAGAACTGCGACTGCCCAAAGCCAGATATGCTTTCTCAAATCCCAGCAGATTCCAACAGCGATCATTACTGTAGCAAGGCATAGGGTGGCGGTAAGCGCCATATCGGGCCCGCCGATATGCCGAACAAGAAAATACACAGGCAATAGGATGATCAAAAAAACAACGTAAATCCTACCGGTAGAACCCTCTTGAACCTCCGGCGCCTGCTCTTCGCTCTTGTCCTCGCCAAATAGATCCGTCAATTCTTCATCCGCCAATGAGTCACACTTTGAGCTCTCCTAAGCCGCCATATTATATCGTCGCCTTGAAAACCTCTGGCAAGCTCACTCAACTCGCTCGACGCCATATTCCCAGCCACGCCCCAATCGAATAGCCCAGCAGCGCCGCTGCCGGCCACGTGCTGATAAACGGTCCGTCGTTATCCATCAACCCGCTCGGCTTGGGCAGGCTAGAAATGTCCGCGAAAGCTTATCCATCGCGCCGCATTGGAAGCATCGTCCGGGCCTGGTCGGTAAGTCCAAAACGTAGAGACCTACGATCATCAGCCAAATGAACCCGATTAGCCAAACCGCCGTCGCCATCTCACTCGGATGAATCCGAACCACAATCCAGGCCACCACCAGCGGCACCGCCATCTACAAAAGCAGAACCGCGCTTTGCGAAACGCCCGCGGGATGCACCGCGTAACCGACAAGCATGAGGCCGATCCATATCGCCAGCGCCAACACCGTGTGCAACAACAACGAAACCGCCTGGCGCCCAAGCGTTTGCGTCTTCCGGCTCTTCTGTTCCGTGTGCAGCGCGGATTCCGTCATCGCGGCGCTCTTCTTTCGAGTGGGGCCCGTTCTTCGGCAATCTGGATTCGCTTTGTGAAATCCACCATACACCGCCGCGGCGCGCGCAGCCAATGGTGATCGAGCCCCGGTAGGGAACTCAACGCCTTCTCTCCGCTTTGGGTTCTACAATAAATCCATGCTGATGGAAGGCATTTTTGCTCCGGTCACCACGCCGTTTTATCCCGACGAGCGTATCTATTTCCGCAAGATCGAGGCCAACATGGCGCGCTACTCGCGCAGCCTGCTGGCGGGAATGGTGGTGCTGGGTTCAACCGGGGAGGCCGTCGCTCTCAACGATGAGGAAACGCGAGACGTTCTTCGCGCCAGCGCCGAAGCAACCGCGCCCGAGAAAGTCCTGATCGCCGGCGTAGGCCGCGAGAGCGTTCATGCGACGCTCGAATTGGCGGAATTCGCGGCCAGCCTGAACTACGACGCGATCCTGGTCAGGCCGCCCAGCTACTACGGTCCGCAAGTGTCAGCGGCAGCTGCTTTGCATTATTTCCGCAGCATCGCCGACCGTTCTCCGCTCCCGGTTGTGCTTTACCACATTCCGAAATTCGTCCCATATGAGATCCCCGTGGCGCTCATCGCCGAACTTGCACAGCACCCGAATATCATCGGCATCAAAGACTCGAGCGGCAACGTCGACCGGATTCGAGAAACCGTGGCCGCAACCATGAGCGCGCACCGTCGCACCGTCCGGGTCACGCAGGTTTTCGAGGCCGCAACGGAGCGCATGATGAATGCAGCGCCATCGGATGCCGGCGCGGCGTTCGTTTCGGCCCGCGAACTGGCCGGCGGAGTGGCCGTTGCCGTGCCGCCGCCTGGGGCGCCAATCAAGACGCGCACACGGGAAGTAGGCTTTCAGGTTCTTACCGGCTCCGAGCGGTCCATCCTCCCGTCGCTCGAGGCTGGCGCGTCGGGCGCCATCGTCGCATTTGCCGCCTTTGCCCCGCAGGCCAGCCAGGAAATTTATCTTGCCTGGAAAGACCACGACCTTAAGCTCGCGGAAGAAAAGCAGCAGCGGATTCTCGCCGCCGGCACAAGGATTGTCGGCGCTATGGGTCTGGCTGGGATCAAGTACGCCTGCGACTTTAATGGCTACTACGGCGGAAGGCCGCGCTCGCCGATCCTTCCGCTGACTGCCGAGCAGAAGGCTGAGGTAGAAGCGCTCCTGGGGCAGATCCGGAATTGAGCGAAGAAGCAAACCCATGGACACAACCCCGAATCTGCTCGTTGCCACCGACGCCGATGTGCCGGCGGTGGTGGCTTTGATCAACCTTGCGTTCCGCGGTCGGGGTAAGGATCAGGGTTGGAGCATCAGAGAGGAATGCATTGAAGGCACGCGTATCACGGATGATCTACTTCGGGAAGACATGGCCGCCAAGCCGCACGGCACACTGCTGCTCTGGCGTCGACCAGACAACTCACTGCTTGGTTGCGTTTGGCTTGAGCCGCAACAAGACGGCGTCTGGTATCTCGGTTTGCTAGCGATTCCTCCCGGTGATCAAAACGCGGGCCTTGGGCGCAAACTGCTTGAGGCGGCAGAGAACTGGACAAAGGAGCGCGGAGCGAAAGAGATCAAAATGACGGTCGTGAATGTTCGCGCGGCTCTCATCGATTGGTACAAACGGCGCGGCTACTCGCTGACAAGCGAAACCAAGCCGTTTCCTTATGGGGACACACGATTTGGCATTCCGAAGCGCGACGACCTGTTTTTCGTTGTGCTTCGAAAGCAGTTGGCGGATTGAGATTTTAACTGATCGCCCAGCGTTTTTGACGCGCAACCGGAGATGGACTGGCGGCCCGAATACCGGTCATCATCGGTGGAGTGCACCCAGCCGGCGCGGCAACGGAAATCGCGCTTTTCGCACGTTTGGTAGCATTTGCCCAACCGCCAAAGCTCCGGGCAACGCGCGCAAAGAGGTAAAAACGAAGTGAATACAGAGACGATCGGGAGAGCTTCTTATTTCGGCATTTCTCTTTGAGGCGCCGGTTGCCACGGTGGCCCTCGCAGGCGGGACAAGGATCGCATGAGGCGACGGGATTTTCTACTACTTGGATCTGCCACCGCGATGGCAACTGGGGCAGCCAAGCTGCTCGGGGAGCAGCCAGGGCTCCAAATGGCTCCGATGGGGCCAGGGCGTGGGACGACGGCGCCGGAACCGCACGCAAGCCGGGGTGCGGCGGATTTCACCCTGCAGATCGCGCCCATGATGGTCGAGCTGGCGCCACAGGTTGTCATCAGCACCATCGGCTACAACAACAGAACTCCCGGACCGCTTCTGCGCGTAAAGGATGGGCAACACGTCAGCGTCGATGTGCTGAACGAGACCGACGTTCCGGAATACGTGCACTGGCATGGCCTGTTCGTTCCCCCCGAAGTGGATGGGGTGGAAGAGGAAGGCACGCCGCCGGTGCCGCCGCACGGCTGGCGGCGCTACCAATTTGTGGCCAGGCCGGCGGGTTCGCGATGGTATCACTCGCACACTTCAGCCATGCTGGATCTGCATCGCGGTACCTACACCGGCCAGTTTGGTTTCTTCATGGTCGATTCCGCAGATGACCCCGGACACTACGATCAGGAAGTCTTTCTGGCGCTCCGTGAATGGGAATATTTTTTGTCAACCGTGGATCCAGACGAGATGGCGGCTGATCCCAATGACCCGATGCCTGAAAAACCCGCCAAACCGGACCTGCGCCCGAACGGCCTCGAAGTCAGCGCTCCTCTTTTTTCGATTAACGACAAAATGCTCGGAGCAGGAGATCCCCTTCGCGTGCAGGCGGGTCAACGCGTCCTGATGCGCCTGCTGAACGCGAGCGCATCCCAAATTCATCGCGTGGCTTTACCCGGCCACAAGTTTCAGGTCATCGCCCTCGACGGCAATCCGGTACCAACGCCTCAGCCTGTCGATGTGATTGAGATCGCGCCGGGCGAGCGGGTGGATGCGATCGTGGAGATGAATAACCCGGGCGTCTGGATTTTGGGAGAGATCCGCGATATTGCGCGCCAATCCGGTTTGGGGCTGGTGGTGGAGTATGCCAATCAGCAGCAGCGGGCGCGATGGGCTCCTCCTCCGAAGTGGCGATGGGACTACACAATCTTTGGCACCAACGCACAGCATCCCGCGCCAGACGAGACCATTGACATGGTCTTTGAAAAAGTGCCGGGCGGGCCCAGTGGAATCAATCATTGGCTGGTTAACGGCAAAGAATATCCTCATGAACGTGAATTCCTGTTGCGGCAGGGAAGGCGCCACCGTGTGGTATTCCACAATCGCAGCGACGATTCCCATCCTCTGCATTTCCATCGGCACATGTTCGAGCTCGTCGAACTCAACGGCAAGCCGACCGCCGGCATCATGAAAGACACGGTGATCGTTCCAGCCTATGGACGCGCGACGGTGGATCTGGTTGCCGATCACCCGGGCCTGACGCTGTTTCACTGCCACATCCAGCACCACATGGACTTTGGCTTCATGGCGCTGTTCCGCTACGCCTGAGCGCGGCAAAGACCCTCCCAAATCATCGCTGTCACGGGTTTTTCACACATTCGACACACGCCCGAAATATTGAAGCGATAAAAGGGGATGGTTTGGCAAATTTTTTAGACGCAAGCCAAGGCTGTCCGACCGCAAGCCCGAACAAGCATTCACAACCGCAAGTCCGAGCAAGTATTCCCAACGACGAATCCGACGAGGAGGTCTGCATGAAGGCGATCCGAGGTGTGTTCCGAGCGGCAGTGCTCATAGGAGCGGCCGTTTCGATCATGGCATTCGCAGCAGAAGCAAAGGCTCAGAACCAGAACTTCAATGACCAATGGTCGAAACTACCAGGCTGGTCAATCCTCAATTGGGTGCCGAACGACAATCCATGGCCTTATAACAAGCTGCAAAGTCCTCCGGTGTTGGCTGTGGTTGGCGATGTCGCCTGCCAGCCGGGCGAGGAAGAGGAAGGTGAGAAGGCGGGTGAAAACTGCAGTGGCGACACCGCCCAGAACCTGCTCGAATCCCAGGCGGTCACTGCGCAGCAAATTGAGAATATGAAGCCTGACCGCGTCGCGCTGGTCGGAGACGAGCAATATCAGGTGGGCCAATATTCCGACTTTGAGAGCTCGTACGAGACCACTTACGGCGCCTTCAAATTAATCACCCGGCCCGCGCCCGGCAACCACGAGTTCTACACCGAGCACGGCGCGATTGGCGTTGCGGGCTACGGTTATTTCTCCTACTTCAACGGCGTTCAGCACAACCCCAATGGAAGCAGCATGACCGCTACGATCTCCGGCAACCCCGATACCGGCGGTACCTTCACCCAGCCCGTGCCATTTTCGGATGGGCAGGCGGGTCATTTCGACCAAACAGGTGGGCTCGGAACCAACAGTGACGGAGGGCCAGTCGGGGTGGGAGACGGATGGTACTCCTACAACCTGGGCTCGTGGCATCTGATCTCGCTCAATATCGAGTGCGAGACACAGCCGGGCAATTGTTCGACCACCGGCGCCTGGTTTGCCGCCGAACTGGCGTGGCTGAAGAAGGATCTCGAAGAGAATCATTCCGCCTGCACTCTCGCCTACTGGCACCAGCCAACCTATAGCCCAACCAACGGGATCAGCGAAGAGGGTATTACCGCGGATGCCTTTTGGCAGCTGCTTTATCAATACCACGCTGACGTGGTGCTGAACGGGCACGACCATCTCTACGGCCGCTACCGTCCGCTTGATCCCAACTCCAACTACGATCCGAAGAACGGCATTCGCGAGTTCGTTGTCGGCACCGGCGGCGAGACGCTCGATCCTATCGTCACAACTCCTGTGACTTCCGGCTCAGGCGAAACCAACATGGAAGATCCCACCGGCAATACGAGTTTCAACGAAGAGAATCTCGAGGCGGGAAGCGGGGAATTCTGGGGCGTGATGGCGCTGACGCTCAACCCCGACGGCTACGCGTGGGATTACGAGTCGGCATTGAAGGATCCTGCACAGACAACCGGTCCGGCCACTTTCAGCGACAAAGGCGTCGGCACCTGCCACGGTCCGGGGGACAGGTGGTAGCCGGGTTCTCGTCACACATTCTCCCTTCGCGGCGCATCGCGAAGGGAGAAGTCGTTTTAAGGGGCTTCAAATAAGACGGCAGAGGCATATGGGGAACGTCTGATAACAGATATTCTGTTAACTAAAGCCGTCCACCAGTCTCGTACCCTATCCATGTGCCCGACCGGAAGCCCAAAGTCGTTGTCTTCTCCCACCTTCCCTTTGAGGACATGGGTTCGCTCGAGCCTGAGCTTCTGCGCCGCGGATTCAAGATTGAGACCGTGGACGTCGCGACCGCGCGCTTCCCAGTGCCAGGCGCCGAGGAATGCGATCTGCTCGTTATCATGGGCGGACCGATCGGCGTTTATGACTCCGGCGACTATCCGTTCTTGACTGGCGAAATTGAAGCCATCCGCCGGCGGCTGGCCGCGCGCAGGCCGACGCTTGGGATTTGCCTGGGCGCTCAACTGTTGGCCGCAGCGCTTGGCGCCCGGGTTTATCCCGGCGACAACGGGTCCGAAATCGGCTGGTTCCCCATTCTTCCGGCCGACCCCGAGCCGACGCCGGAGTGGCTTGCGCCCCTGTTCGCCGAGGACCTGCGCATGTTTCACTGGCACGGAGACACATTTGACCTGCCGGCGGGCGCGCAACACCTGGCCTGGACGGCACTCTACGAGAACCAGGCCTTCGCCATCGAAAACTACGCGCTCGCCCTCCAGTTCCATCCGGAGGTGACGGAATGGGGCCTGGAACGCTGGTATGTCGGCCACGCCTGCGAGCTGAGGCAAAAGCGCATTTCGGTCGAGCAATTGCGCAGCGACACGCACACGTATGGGCCCGCAATTGAAGAAGCGGCCGGCCGTTTCTGGAAACTTTGGCTAAATTACATCTTGTAGCGGCCGAGGTCCTCGTCGTTCAGGCCTTCGAGCCATCCGCGCAACTGCTCGGCGGTTGGTCCTTCAGGGGGCCCCGTGGTGTTCAACTTGGCGCTCTCCATTACTTTGTCCGCGACGAAGATGGGGCAGTCGGCGCGCAGCGCGAGGGCGATGGCGTCGGAGGGCCTGGCGTCAACGGCCACCTGCTCCCCGCCCTGCCTGAGCCACAGCAGCGCATAAAAAGTGTCCTCTTTAAGTTCTGTAATGACAACTTTTTCCAGTTCACCATTCAAGTGGTGCACGAGGTTTCGAGTGAGGTCGTGGGTCATGGGGCGCGAGGCGGTCATCTTCTCGATTTCGAGGGCGATCGCGTTGGCCTCGAAGATCCCGACCCAGATCGGCATGACCGCTTCAGATCCCACGTCCTTCAACACTACGATCGGCATATTGGTCGAGGGGTCCATCATCAAGCCGCGAATCCGCACTTCGATCAGCTTCTTCTCCGCGGGGCTCTCCTGCTCCGGCCGCGTACCTTCCTCTTCTCTTGGTCCCTTGTTCCCCGCAATATCCATCGGCCCCTCTTTTCTGATCTTCGCGCCTCAGTTCCACTCCTCGATCTGGCCCTCAGGTCTGCAGCTTTCGCCGGCTTCTTAGACGGGTTCTCCGATCAGACTATTAGGATACGCTCCCGTGATTCGCGCGTGCAGATAACTTCCGGGTGCCGGCGCGATAGGCTGCGTCCAGGCAATGTTGACCGGCTTGTTCTGCGTACTTCGTGCTGCGATCTGTCCTCGGGAAGGATTCATTCCCTCGACCATCACCTCAAGCGTCTCGCCAACTTGCTTCAGATAGTTGGCCCTCTGAATCTCCCTCTGCCGCTCCAGCAGGGCCTGAAGACGGCTGGCCTTTTCCTCTTCGGGCACCGTGTCGATCATGACCAGCGCAGGGGTGTTGGGCCGCGCCGAGTACTTGAAGGCAAAGACGCAATCGTACTCAACCTCGGCGAGCAGATCCATCGTCTCGATAAAATCGTCGGCGGTCTCGCCGGGAAAGCCCACGATAATATCGGTCGAGAGCGAGATCTGCCGCCGGGCGGCCTTGATCCACGCAATCCGCTCCAGGTACCACTCCGGCGAGTATTCGCGGGCCATCTGCTTCAGCACTTTTGCCGATCCCGACTG
>JASHSG010000205.1 GCA_030040935.1 Acidobacteriaceae bacterium
ACGTACTCGGCGTCGATGACTTCGCCTTCTTTCTTGCCGCCACTCTGCTCCGAAGCTCCGCCGGGCGCAGCCGCGCCGTCCGCAGGACCTGAAGCTCCCGTCGACGCGCTGGCTTTATACATGGCTTCCGCCAGCTTGTGGCTAGCCTGGGTCAGCTTGTCGTGCGCGGACCTCATTTCGGAAGTCGAAGGCGAGCCTTCGAGCGTCTTCTTGGCGTCGGCGAGCGCCGCCTCGACTTCGGTCTTGTCGGCCGCCTGCACTTTTTCGCCGGCTTCCTTGAGCATCTTCTCGATGTTGTAGACCATGCCATCGAGCGAATTGCGTGCCTCGATCTCCTCGCGCTTTTCCTTGTCCTCGGAGGCGTGCGCCTCGGCTTCCTTGGCCATCTTCTCGACCTCTTCTTTCGAAAGGCCGGAGCTCGAGGTGATGGTGATGCGCGTATCCTTGCCGGTGGCAGTATCCTTCGCGGTCACGTTGAGGATTCCGTTGGCATCGATGTCGAAGGTGACCTCGATCTGCGGAATGCCGCGCGGCGCGGGCATGATGCCGCCGAGCTTGAATTTACCCAAGGTGCGGTTCTGCGCCGCCATGGGCCGTTCGCCCTGCAGCACGTGCACCTCGACTTCGGTCTGGTTGTCGGCCGCCGTCGAGAAGGTTTCGGTCTTCTTGGTCGGGATGGTCGTGTTGCGCGGGATCATCGGCGTCGCCACGCCGCCCAGAGTCTCAATGGACAAAGTGAGCGGTGTGACGTCGAGAAGGAGAAGATCCTTGACATCGCCGGTGAGCACGCCAGCTTGCACCGCGGCGCCCACTGCCACCACCTCATCGGGATTGACGCCGCGATGCGGTTCGCGCCCGAAGAGCTTCTTGACCAGTTCCTGGATCCGCGGCATGCGCGTCTGCCCGCCGACGAGAACCACTTCCTGGATTTGGCTGGCCGTGACGCCGGCATCGGCCATAGCCTTCTTGCAGGGCTCGACGGAGCGCTCGATGAGATCCTCGACCAACTGCTCCAGCTTGGAGCGCGTGAGTTTGCGGACCAGGTGTTTGGGCCCTGACGCGTCCGCCGTGATGAAAGGAAGGTTGATCTCGGTTTCGACCGTGGTCGAGAGCTCGATTTTGGCCTTTTCCGCAGCATCTTTCAGGCGCTGGAGGGCCATCTCGTTGCCCTTCGAGGTCAGGTCGAGGCCATTCTCCTGCTTGAACTCGGCGATGAGCCACTCGACGATGCGCTGGTCGAGATTGTCGCCGCCCAGGTGCGTATCGCCATTGGTCGATTTCACCTCGATGACGCCTTCGCCGACTTCGAGGATGGAAATATCGAACGTGCCGCCGCCGAAGTCGTAGACGGCAATGGTCTCGTCCTTCTTTTTGTCGAGGCCATAAGCCAGAGCCGCCGCCGTGGGCTCGTTGACGATGCGCTTGACGTCGAGGCCGGCGATGCGGCCCGCGTCCTTGGTGGCCTGGCGCTGGGCATCATTGAAGTAGGCTGGAACCGTAATCACGGCCTCAGTCACCGTCTCACCCAGATATGCTTCGGCGCTCTTCTTCAGCTTTTGAAGGATCATTGCCGAGATCTCCGGCGGAGTGTACTCCTTGCCCTGGGCCACAACGGCCACGTGGTCGCCCTGCTGGATCACTTTGAAGGGGACCATCTTCATCTCATCGGTCACCTCGTTGTAGCGGCGGCCCATGAAGCGCTTGATGGAGAAAATTGTGTTTTCGGGGTTGGTGATCGCTTGGCGCTTGGCCACCTGGCCCACCAGCCTTTCGCCGCTTTTGGTAAAAGCGACGATGGAGGGGGTTGTGCGCGCACCCTCTTCATTTGGAATGACTTTTGGTTCGCCGCCTTCCATCACAGCGACACACGAATTGGTGGTTCCGAGGTCGATTCCGATCATTTTAGCCATGGTTTTCCTGCCTTTGGATTCAATCCGAACGGGCTAGCATTTCAGATTGAGTGTCATGTTGTCAACTAATTTGATGCGGTTTTCCTCAGTCGGTTGCAATTTCGGGATTTTTCTGGGTTTATGGGCGCGAGGCGCAAGCGACGATATAAGCCCAAGCGTATCAGCGGAGTAGCGACTGGCTAGAGCTTGACCGCGGCCAGAGCTGCCGTTATCACCTCTTCCGGCTCCGGCCGGACACGGAAGTCGGCATGGGCCTGGGCAAACAGCACACGGCGGTCGCGGGCCAAAACGTAGGTCGCTGGCAGGATCAGCCGCCAGCTCTGGCCGGCCCCCTTTTCGCTGCTGGCCTTTTCGGTCCCATTCACGAAGGGGATGTTGACGAGGATCGACCGGTAGTAGTCCCGGTGGTAGTCGGGGATGGTATAGGCGAGGCCGAACTGCTCGGCCAGGGCGCAGCCGGCGTCGGTGAGGACCGGGAATGGCAGCCCGTGCTGGCCGACCATGAAGTCGCTCTGGCGGCTGGTTTGAGGGCTGATGGCGGCGAGCAGGGCGCCGGCCTCGCGGAGGGTCGGGTAGAGGTCGCGCCAGGTCTCGAGCTCGGTGACGCAGTAGGCGCACCAGCGGCCACGGAAGAAATTGAGGACAAGGGGCCCGAGGGCGAGGAGATCGGCTGAGCGGACGGGGCGGCCCGAGGCGTCGGGGAGGGTGAATTCGGGAGCGATGGCGCCGACCGGCAGGATCCGCTCCTCGATTCCTGAAGCAAACAGCTCGGCGACGGCGCGCTCGCTCAGCGCCATGCGCTCCGGCTGAACGAGGTTCCGCGTGTTGGCGGTGATCTCGTCGAGCTGGTCCTGGAGGGGGGTCATCTCTTGATATTTTCTCAGAGGATGTTCAGCTTAAGCCTCGCGCAGGACCTGATTTTCGGAAGGAAGAGAAGCTGTAGCTCAAATGGGCTACAATAGCCTTATGGCTACCAACGCTGTGGTTCGCTCCAGAATCGACGCCGAAGTGAGGGATCAGGCGGCCGAGGTGCTCGGCGGCATGGGGCTGGGTGGAAGGCAGAGGTTTGGGCGGTAACGCAGATGGATTCAGCCTCGATCTCTCGCATAGAACTGGAAATGCGTTAAGGGGAGAATTCCATGACCGCCCTTCAGGACCAACTCGACGAGATTACGGCGAACACGCGCAACCTCGTCCAGCCCGAGCGCATGGCCATCAACGAGCGAGCGGTTGCTGAGCTGTTTGGCACCGGCATCGAGGAAAAGATTCTTCCCGT
>JASHSG010000019.1 GCA_030040935.1 Acidobacteriaceae bacterium
GAGCGTATGAAGGCCGAGGCCGAGGACCTGATTAATGACCTCTCCGGCGCCAGCGGTTTCCAGTGCGATGTCTCCAGCGACCAGGAGATCACGGCCCTCTTTGCCGCTCTCAAAGAAAAGTACGCGAAGATCGACATCCTTGTGCACGCCGTCGCCTACGCGCCCGCCGAGGACCTGAAAGGCGAGTTCATCAACACCAGCCGCGAAGGGTTTCGCATCGCGCATGACGTGAGCGTTTATTCACTGATAGCCGTGAGCCGCGGCGCGGTGCCGCTGATGACCGAGGGCGGCAGCATTGTTACCCTCACCTACTATGCGGCCGAAAAAGTCGTGCCCCATTACAATGTGATGGCCCTTGCTAAGGCGTCGCTTGAATCGGCGGTACGCTACCTCGCTTTCGAACTTGGCCCCAAGAATATTCGGGTGAACGCGATCTCTGCCGGCCCCATCAAAACCCTCGCCGCCCGCGGCGTCGGTGCGCTGGGCGACATGCTGAAGTCGCACGCCGAGCGCTCTCCCCTGCATCGCAATGTGGATCAGAGCGAAGTTGGCGGCACGGCGCTCTATCTCGCCAGCGACCTGGCCAGCGCTGTCACCGGCGAAGTGATCTACGTGGACTGCGGCTACAACATCATGGGATTCTGAAGCGGGGAACGCCTAAAGAGCGAGAATCTCTTTCCACACCTCCGGCTCAACCGGCAATCCCAGCCGCATATTCTCTTCGCGAATCTTCAGCGTCTGCTCGCCGGGATAGCGCACCTTGCCGCCGTGCTTTGCCGGCGCGCAGGCGTGCAGCGACGCCACGATCCCGTCGGCAATCCGGTCGGCTTCCTCGGCCTCCCCGAACGCCGCGGGATTCAGCGCAAGAAACATCTGCGAGATCGCGGTTTCAAAAAGCGCTTCCGCGGGAATCTGGTAAGTCGCCTTGCCCTGCGTCATCATGGCGGCGATCATATCCAGCACAACGGCGAGCCCAGACCCCTTCCAGTATCCGGCGGGCAGCGGCCGCCATGATTTCTCGATCGCTCCGGGATCGCGTGTCAGGTTTCCCTCCGAGTCAAATCCGCCATCGACAGGCAGCATCTCGCCGCGCTTGCGGTAGCTCTCAAGCGCGCCATACGAAAACTGCGACATAGCCATATCGAGCACCACCGGCCCGCTCTTGCGCGGCACTCCGATGATCAGCGGATTGTTTCCGATCACGCGCTCCGCGCCGCCCCATGGCGGCAGGTTGGGCATGGTGTTCGTCCAGCAGACGCCGATCATTCCCGCTTCCGCGGCCTGCCAGCCGTAGGTACCGCCGCGCATCCAGTGGTTGGTGTTCCCCAATGCTACGCATCCGACCCCATGCCCGCGTCCCAGCGCGATGGCCCGCTCCATCGCCGCCAGTGCATTCAGGTTGCCCGCGCCCTGGTGCCCATCCCAGCGTTCCAGCGCGCCCAGCCGGCAAACCACCTCCGGCTCCGCTGACGGATCAACTCGGCCGTTTCGAATGGTAGCCACGAACCGTGAAAAGCGGTTGACCCCGTGCGTGTACACTCCGTCGCGCGTGGTCTCTGCAAACAATCGCGCGCAGGTTTCCGCGCGTTCGGCGCCGAATCCGAGCTTTTGCAGCGCGCCCGCCAGCGCCGCCTGGACTTCCGCGAATGGGATGCGGTTCACGGCATTCCTGATGTTCTTGTGTCAGGCTCTGCATGAAAGGGATAGAGGAGCTTTGAGAGTTTCATTCAGAACTCCCAAAAGCACTGAGCCAACGGCCAGCGAATTTATTTTCCTGACACGCTAACCTGCCTGCTCATTATTCCTTGAGCGTCACCGTAATCTTCCGCGCGTCGCCGCCTTCCGGGGCGATGACGATCTCTCCCGTGGCGCGCTTCTTGATGCTCTTGAATTTGTCGCCCCACTCCACCACAACCAGTGCGTCCGGTGTCAGTAGATCGTCCAAACCCAGCGTCTCCAACTGGCGCTCGCTTTCGAGCCGATAGACATCCAGGTGATAGAGCTTCACCGGCTTACCGTTACGCGTGCCGTCGAATTCGTGAATCAAAGTGAAGGTGGGACTGGTGACTTCGTCGGGTTCGGCTGCGTCCAGCGCCTGCGCGATGCCCTTCACCAGCGTCGTCTTGCCGGTGCCAAGCTCCCCGCGCAGCAAAAGAAACTGCGGAGGCTTGAGCAGTCCAGCCAGCTTGCGCCCGACCGCGACCGTGTCGGCGCCGCTCTGCGTGGTGAACTTGTAGGTCTTGCCTTCCGCCAGAGTTGCGGCTTCGCTCATCGCTCAACCTCGATCAGGGCCGTACTACGGCGCAAATTGAGTCTGCTGCACGCGCATTCAGTCCGCTGCATGCGCATTTAGTCCGCTCCATGCAATGGCCCCCTGCAACCAAACATACCCGGTTTTGCCGTTCACTTCAAAATCGTGCGCACTGAAATGAAATGCTCGCCCGAGCTGCGACAGGCTGTCGGTGGCCAGCAAGGTGTGCTCATCACCCTTGTGCACGGCCAGGTCCGCTGCCAAGCCATGCAAATATACCGCCGCTTCCACGGCCTGCGCAGGATGGCCAGGATACTGTGCCAGCAGGCCGGCAATGAGCCCGGTGAGCAGATCGCCGCTACCACCTTTGGCCATCCCAGGATTCCCCGAGGTATTGATCGCCACGCGGCCGTCGGGATGCGCAATCAGCGTCCGCGCCCCCTTGAGAACCAGCGTTACTCCCATGCGCTTCGCATAGTTGCGGGCTGCCGCCAGTCTGTTGGCCTGGATTTCGGCCACCGTCGCTCCCGCCAGGCGAGCCATCTCGCCCGGGTGTGGAGTCAGCACCACGAATCGTCCTTTCGCCAGCTTCTTCAGCAATGCCGGCTTCGCAGCCAGCATATTGAGCGCATCTGCATCGATCACGGCGGGCATCTTCGTCGACCCGAGCAATCCTGCAACGAAGCTCGCAGTCTCCGAACCTTGCCCCAGGCCCGGACCGATCGCCAGCACCGTTTTGCCCTCGATCAAGGAGGCGATCTGTTTTCCCTCAATGTTCTTCGCTGCGATCTGACCTGCCCGCGCCGCCGCCAGCGGCCAGGTCATCAACTCCGGCGCAAACGATGCGACTATCGGCAGTGCCGGCGCTGGAACCGCCGCCGTCACCAGCCCTGCCCCCGCACGCAGCGCGGCCAAAGCCGTCATCGCCGGCGCGCCGGCCTTGCCGCCCGCGGTCCCGAACGATCCACCGACCACGAGCACATGTCCGAAGTTGCCTTTGTTGGCTGTCGCCGCGCGCGGAACCTGCGCCAAACCCAGCGACGACCCGGCCCAATCCAGCTGGAGCGTTGAAGCGATGGCCGCCGCCGGCGAGCCGATGTGCGCGACCACGACCGGCTGGTCCCAACGCCG
>JASHSG010000020.1 GCA_030040935.1 Acidobacteriaceae bacterium
GCCCAAGACGCAGGAGCCGACCGGCAAGCTGAAAAGCCACATGCTTCATCTTCAATACCGGAGCGTGGAGTATTACATCGAGCATATGCAGCGCTACAGCACGGCGACGATTCCGCTGTGGCTTCGCAAGGGCAGGACAAGCGATTCGATTTTCGCGTTTGCGACGAACATGGTGCTGAACCCGGCGATGACATTCGTCAAGAACTACATTTTTCGCGGCGGGTTTCTGGACGGCAGGGAGGGACTGATCTTCCACCTGAATCATTCCGCCTACGTGAACTGGAAGTTTGCCAAGGCATGGGAAGCGCATCGCGCGGCGGGCGCGAAGAGCGCTCGAGGCGCCGCACCGAGCGACGCAGCCGGTGATTCCGGCGGCCGGTGATGCCTGCGATGGATAATCCCCATGCTCCCGCCGCGCCCAGTTATCTGCTCGTCATGACGGCCACGATTGCGCCCGGGCCAAGCGCGCGGGTGAAGCGCAGTTCGCCCCAAGTGCGACTTGAGGATTACAAGCGTGCCCTGCGATTCTGGCTAAGCTATCCGCACGCGGCGGCGGAGCGAATTCTATTTCTCGAAAACTCCGGCGCGGATCTTGCCGAACTGCGCGCGATTGCAGAAAACGAAAACCGGCATCAGCGCGAGGTAGAATTTTTGTCCCTGCCGGTTCGCCAGATTCCCGCCGGCACGAACTACGGCTACGCAGAGATGCAAATGCTCGACGAGGGCCTGGCTCTAAGCAAACTTCGCCTCTCCACAACGCACATGATCAAAGTGACGGGCCGCCTGACCTTCCCCGCGCTTGGCAAAGCGCTCGACCGCATCGCGAAATCGCAATCGGTTCCGTTCGAGCTCATGATCGATTGCCGCAAGCTGGGGGTTTTTCGGCGCGGCTACGACGCGAGGGTTCAGCTGTTTGTTTGCTCGCACAACTTTTACGATCGCGCACTGCGCGGATCGAATCGCGAGATGAACACGACCGACGTTCGCCTGCTGGAGAACCTGATGTATCGCAAGGCGATTCGATTCAAGGGCCAGCCCGGCCATTATCTGCGTTTCCCCTGCAACATTGACGCGGTGGGGTATTTCGGCTTCAAAGACCGGCGCTACGATTCGCCGCGCACGGCGGTTCCGCGAAAGATGCGAGCGCTGCTGCGCGTCATCGCGCCTGATTTCTGGTTTTAAGAGCCGATGGAATGGCAGGCTATTGAATTCTGGTTAAGCGGGGCGGGCGGAACTTGTGCGCGGCGCCTACCTCAGCTTCTCCCGGACGTCGGTGCGGACGAGATAGAGGAAGAAGAGCAGATTCAGAAGGCCCTGCACCAGCGAAGGGTATGAGTGCTGCAGCGAAAATTGCCACAGGAACGACCCCGCCAGAATAGCCACGGCCGCGAGCGTCAGCGCCCATGCCCAGCGCAGCAGGAGCAGCAAGCCAAGCGCGCCGGTAATAAACAAAACTGAAAACACGAGATAAAGAAAGCCGGTGTGGCGGTTCATGACAGACACAACGGTGGCGCAGGAAAGCAGCAGCATGTAAAAGCTGATCGCGATAAGGCCCGGGAGCTTGAGCAGCGATGACAGTTGCGACTTCTGCGCGGCGGGCGCAGGCGCCGTGCCCGGTCCGGGAGTGTTCGTATTTGCGTCAGCGCTCATAACGTATGCAAATAGGCGATCAGGTCAGCGAGTTGTTCGTCGTCGAGTTGCGTGCCAGGCATCATTCCCCGGCCGTCGAGAATCACCGCCGTGAGCCTTTCGTCGGTCGGAGGCGCACCCGAGGGCATGGCTTTCACTTTGGTGATCGCCTGCAATCCAGGTCCGTGCAGTGGCTGGGTCGAAGTGGGATTGTGGCAGCGCGCACATTTCGCGCTGAAGACAGCTGCGCCGCGAGCCTCCTGAGGCGTCCACTCCGACGAGGGCATCGACGGCGGGAGCGTGCGGCAGCCGGCAAAGCCAAACGCGAAGGTGGTCAAAGCGGAAGCCATCAGGGGATTCCACGTCCGCATCACGTTTCATGATACCGCCGCTGAGGCGGAGTTCGGCCTTCGCAATGAACGGGTGTTACCCGTTTTGCAACTGTATTCCCGAATGGGAGCGAAGCTTCAGAATCGACCCGGCATGGCACAGGAAGCTCTCAGGATCGATCCGCAAGCAACCTGCAACCAGAAGGCGACGGCGCTTACTCCGCAGCGGCGATGGCTTCGGCGATGCGGTCAATGGCTTGTTCTTCCACGGTGCTGCCCGGATAGCGGCCATTGACGATGATGGAGAATGCCACCATGCGGCCGCTTGCGGCATTGACGTAACCGGAGAGCGAGTTTACTTCGTCCAGAGTCCCGGTTTTGGCCCACATCTGGCCTTTGAGGGGCGAACCTGCGAAGCGACGATCCAGAGTGCCGTCGACCCCGGCGAGGGGCAGGGTCTCCCGCCATTCCTGGCCCCATGGCTGCCTCGATGCGTAGGCTAACAGCTTGGTGAAGGCACGCGGCGCGATCTTGTCGTCGTTGCTCAGGCCGCAGCCGTCATACAGGAAGAAGTCCGCGTTGGCTACGCCCGCGTTTACCATGAACTGGCGCACCACGCGGGTGCCCTCCTCAAAACTGCCTTCGGTCCCGTAGAGCTTTCCGAGCAGGCGAAGAAGAAGCTCAGCGTGGAGATTCTGGCTGGTCTTATTCGTCACGGTAATGTCTTCGGCGATAGGCACGGACATGTGGGCGCCGAGAATGCGCCGGCCCTCAGCGGGCGCGGCGATGGAAGTGAAGTTGCCGGGTGTGAGTTTGAGCGGCTGGTCGCGCTCGGCGGCAAAGTCGCCGTTTCCGGTTTGGGGCTTGTGGCGCGACTCAGCGTCGCCGGTCACCTTAATGCCGCGCGACTCGAGCGCCTGCTTGAATGCGACCGCGGTGA
This sequence comes from Acidobacteriaceae bacterium, assembly GCA_030040935.1. Lineage (GTDB taxonomy): Bacteria > Acidobacteriota > Terriglobia > Terriglobales > Acidobacteriaceae > Telmatobacter. The sequence continues at coordinate 2,899 of JASHSG010000020.1, forward strand.
ACTGCGCCGGATCGTCGACGGCCATGCCCACATTCATTCCACCGGAAGGCGCCGTGCCCCAGGCACGCACCAACAGGGAGCCGGGACGCCGTTCCAGGCCAGGAAATGCCTTCTGGCCCGGCGCAACGGGAACCATGCTGTTGTCGAGTGTGTAGTAATCCACGTCGGGTGTCCATACGGCTTGCGTTGCGCCCGGCGTGGCCGGGTCGGGGGTGATACTGAGCTCGTCCGTGTTGTCGTTGAAGGTGAGCGCAGAGACGGGAGCGCCATAGCTCCACTGCAGCTGGTCCCAGCTCCAGCCGAGCGGATAAGGCTCGCTCAGGAAGAATGTATCGTCACCAATCACGTTGCCATCCACCGCGCGCACGCCGGCCTGCTCGACCTGCTGGGCAAGCAGGCCCAGAATGTCCATGGCTGTTTTGGGCGCGGAGGTAGGCAAGTTTCCCGCAGAGGCCGGAGGAGCGGTACCGGGCTCAACATAGGGGTAATGTCGCGCGCTGATGGTGGGATCGCCCACCCCGAGCAGAACCAGGTTGCCGTGGAGCGTGCCGCCGGCATCGATATCGCCGTCACCGGCGACGAAGGTCGTCCAGGTGAGCGTATCGACGGGCAGCAATGCGAAGGCTGCAGCGGTAGTGGTGAGCTTGGCGTCGGAGGCCGGCGAAAAAAGGCGGCCATCATTGAACCCGTATAACGATTGCCCGTCCAGAGTTGTGACACTAATACCGAATTGATCGCGACTGAGCGCGGGGTCGGCGAGAATGGCCTGAATACGGTCGGCGAGCGGGCCCGTTGTGAGCACGCGAAGCGCAGCGCGATGCTGATTTCCGGGCGCCTGGGCCGGGGCCGGCGCTGCCAGGCTGAAAATGCAGACCGAAAGGCTGCTCCACGCCAGGTTTCGCCGAAGGGAGGCCATGCCCCGAAGTGTAGCAAAGGCCCGCGGCAGCGCGGCGTACCATCGGGATGGAAAGCCTATGAGATGCATAAAGCGCTGGCGATTGCGGTCACAGACCCTTGAGCTCGGACGGCGCACGCTCGTGATGGGCGTCGTCAATGTGACTCCGGACTCGTTCAGCGACGGGGGTTTTTTTCTGGATGCAGAAAAGGCGATTGCACATGCAATCGATTTGATTGAGGAGGGCGCGGACATCGTCGATCTCGGCGCCGAGAGCACGCGGCCCGGTTCCCGCGCAGGAGGCGCAGACGCGCTGGTGAGGGCAGAGGACGAGCAGGCGCGGCTGCTGCCGGTGCTCGAAGGGATTTTGAAGGCTCGCCCGGCCGCGGTGGTTTCCGTCGACACCTACAAGGCACAGACGGCGCGAGCGGCGCTCGAGGCAGGCGCTCAAATCGTGAACGACGTGAGCGGATTCGTGTGGGACCCGGCGATCGCCAACGTCTGCGCCGAGTTTCACGCCGGCGTGGTGCTTTCGCATACGCGAGGGCGGCCGGATGAATGGCGCGAGCAAGGGGAGCTTGAGCCCGATGCGCTGCTCGAGACGGTTCGCGATGGGTTGGCGGCGAGTGTCTCTGTGGCGGAGCGGGCCGGAATTTCGCTGGATTCAATCGTCCTCGACCCTGGCTATGGATTCGGCAAGCGCTTCGGCGAGAACTATACGCTGCTGGCACGGCAGGCTGAGCTGCTGGCCCTGAACCGTCCGCTGCTCGCCGGCCTGAGCCGCAAGTCATTCCTCGGCCACACGCTGGCGCCGCTCTTCGCAGGCAAGGCGGCTCCTGAAGACGCGCGCGAAAATGCGAGCCTAGCCGCGATGACGGCTGCAATTCTGCGCGGAGCCTCGATTGTGCGCGTGCATGCGGTGCGTCCGGCGGTGGAAGCGGCGAGAATTGCGGACGCTATTCTCGAACACACGAGAAGCGCAGGATAGTTTTGGGAGGCGATTACGCAGACTTGCGCTACGTATTCTTGCGTGGTCCTTCTGAAATGAAATATCCGGGGTGAGGCGCCGCACCGATCCCCTAGACGCTGATGCCCACCTTGTGCCGCGGCCAAAGGGGGCGCAGCGCGCTGTGATCGATTGCCGGCTCGCCGTCGCACTCCACTGCGATCACCGTGGCTGGCTCATCGGGCGCAACCAGCGGCAGCCCGGTCAATCTCAAGTTGAATTCATCCTGCGTGAACTCGACTTTCCGACCGCTTTTGACCAGCCGCGCCGAGAGCGCCTTTGGCTTCAATCCGGCGAGCGCCACCACGACTTCGGGCTTGTAGAAATCGAGCCATTCCGCCGCCGGCGTGTGCCCGGGCCAGAAGTTGACGTGGACGAACAGCGTGTTGCCGCGCCGCGTGAAGTTCAAGTTCGTGATCCACTCGGCGTCCATTCGTTCGGCGCCGTAGATCGCATTGCCGTTGGTGTCGAGCCAGCGGCCGACGGTCTCAAGAATCTGCACCGACGCCGGAGGCACAGAGCCATCGGGTTCCGGGCCGATGTTGAGCAGATAATTGCCTCCGCCGCGCGCGCAGGTGATCAGATTGTCGACGATGTTTTTTGGCGTCTTCCACGCGTCGTCGCCGCGGTTAAAACCCCAGCTATCGTTCAGCGTCATGCAGGTTTCCCACGCGCGTCCAACCTCGGAGGCCTGGATGTGCTGCTCGGGCGTGGAAAAGTCTCCCGGCAGCAGATTCCGATTGTTCACGACGATCTCGGGCTGCAGAGAGAAGACCATCTCATTCATCCGCTCCGATTCCCACTGCTC
>JASHSG010000206.1 GCA_030040935.1 Acidobacteriaceae bacterium
ACCTCCGGTGCAAGACCACTCGAAAGCGAGTTACAATCGAAGCAGGTTATCGGGGCGTAGCGCAGTCTGGTAGCGCATCTGCTTTGGGAGCAGAGGGTCGGGGGTTCGAATCCCTCCGCCCCGACCATTCTGATCTGGGCTCCGGCCCCAAGGCATGGGCAGGCATGGCACGATTTGCCCGGGTAATCGCTCTTGAAGTCGCGCATCATGTCACCCAGCGCGGCAACGCCAAACAATTCATCCTCAACAGCGATGCCGACCGCGCGGTGTATCTGGGCCTGCTGCGCGGGAGCCTTGAGCGGTGCCACGCGTCACTGGTCGGCTTCTGCCTGATGTCGAATCATGTTCACCTGCTGACGATTCCGCGGCAGGCCGATGCGTTGGCGAAAACCATGAAGCAAACGCACGGCAGGTACGCTTCCTACTGGAATGCAAAGCATGGCTCCAGCGGGCATGTGTGGCAAGGGAGATTTTATTCCTGCCCGCTGGACCGGCCGCACCTCTGGGAGGCGTTGCGCTACACGGAGTTGAACCCGGTGCGGGCCACGATGGTCAGCGAAGCAACGGCGTGGGCGTGGTCGAGCGCCGCGGTCCATTGCGGAGCGGCAACCGCGGACGGATGGCTGGCGATGAAGGAATGGGCGGAGCAATGGGACTTTGCCAGTTGGGAACGCTACCTGAAGGCCGGAGCCAGCCAGCTGGAGATTGATTCGGTGCGGCAATGCACACATATCGGGCGGCCGCTGGGCAGTAAGGAATTTGTGCGCGAATTGGAAGAGCAAACAAACCGCTTGCTGGCTCCGCGAAAAGGGGCCGGCCGGCGCGGGAGGATGATGCGCGGCAATCCACATTCCGTTTCGAATCTTAATGGCGCTCGGCGGGTTGGCGCGCCGAAGCGTTTCGCAGGACAGCGGGGAACATCCCGTCTGTCCCCAGGTTTCTCCGACCTGGTTCGAAAACCGCTCGTGATTTGTGGAATGATACCGTCCTTGTTGAGCTCCTTGAATGCTGCATTCAGATGGTCCGCCGTCTCTGGCGAGAACACTGGATGCGCGTTGTCGCTTTGAGTCGTGTATTGCACGAATGGAGAGAGTGAAAGCAGAGCGGGAAAGTTTGTAGGAATATGCACGTAGTTCCCGCTCCCGGCGCTGTTCTGCTGATGGGTCGGCTATTTGTCTACAAAAATGACAAGCTCACGAGATCCGATCGCACCGTCTTCCTTTCCCCATATGGTGTTTCCATGAAAATAGTCGCGCGGAAGGGCAGGAGTATAGACACACTTGAGCGTGTATTTTCCAGGCTTTACAAAAAGCGAGGTGGCTGGAATATGCGAATCAAATCCAGCGAAACTGTCGCCGCCGATAGTGATCAGCGCGCCATTGCCTGACTCATCGGGCGGAAGGACATCAAACATTTGAGTGAATTCCTTCACCTGATGTCCAGAAGTATCCATAACCCGCAATGACATGCCCGTTGAACTGCTCCAGCCGAATGCATTCCACAGTGTGACCGATCCTCGTGGCGCACGAAAAAAGACAGAAATCAACACGTCATCGCCAAGTCGCACATGGTCGGAGCTAGAACGAAGCTGGACTGTCAGTTTATTCACGAAATTCCCCCTTCCGGATTGCTCGACCTGGCCGAATATGAACGAGGGTGATAATGCAAGAGCGATTGCAATAACGATTCGTCTCATTTTGCGTTTCTCCATTAAGAGGGCATATGGCTATTGACAAGAAGATCCACATTGCTGCTGCAGAGATCGCATCTCGCTCTGGGACAAGTGAAACGCAGGTGCCGCGCGATACTGCGCTGCATAGGCCCGTTGCTCAGCCGCAGGAGTGCTGCCGGGGCCGTGATTAACCATATGCTCGCCTTTCGAATACAATTTCGCAATCGGAAACGATACCAATTGTTCAGTTGGGTGTAGTCAATTTTGTAGCGGTCAAAGCACAAGCGATCCACAAGAATCTTCAGGCGCATGGCTGATCCGTTTGTGGAATTCAATACAAAGCACTTACGGACAAGGGATTTCACTAGAAATCCATAAGCGCCTTGACCTGTTTTGGGAGCAGAGGGTCGGGGGTTCGAATCCCTCCGCCCCGACCATTCCAATCCATCGACATTCCAGATCATATTGCCGCTTCCCTCCGTGCGTCTGCTTCCCCGTCTCGTGAATCCAGCAGCATTGAGGCCGGTCGAACCCTCATCGCTTTCCTGTTTGCAACCCTTCCTGCAGCTCAATTCATTCGCCCCTGTGACGCTCCGCAGAGACCCGCGATTCGATCCGGCGCGTGGATGGTCCTTGCGTGATGGATGCTTGACTTTTGCTTCTCGCGCGTGCCAACAATCTTGAGGTAAATTATTGATAAATATGCTGTTATTAAGGACTCGCAGACTGAGCAAACGGCCTCGATACTCGCCGAGAATGTAAAGACGGCGCTGGGTCCGAATTATGGCGTCCTTATTTTCAATAGAAGCAGAGTCGCATACAGGAGCAGCAGCGCGAGCGCGAAGAAGCCAACACCACCTTGATGATGGAGCCCACCGTACAGAAAGCTTCGATCGACGTACTGCGCGAGGAGCGTCAAAAGTGCAATGCGTAGTCCGTTCGTGATGCACACAATGGGTATCGCGAAGAGAACCAGGAAAAGCTTTTTCCAGATAGGGGTTAGGAAAAGGTGCGCGGCAAGGAGACTGACCAAGAGGATCGCCATGGTTGAGTGAATTCCGCTGCATGCTTTTTCCACTCGGATTGAGAGATCAGGAAGAGTGAAGACCATTCCATCGCGCAGGACCGGAACTCGAAAAAGGCTAAAGACGAATGAACAAATCGCGGCCGATCCGTACTGCACCGTACGAATCATCTCATCGAGCAAAAAATCCGGAATTGGCACTGTAAGGAATAGCAACAGGAGCGGGAATAATCCAGTACGAAACGCGCTCGTCCCATAGCAAAGGATGAAGTCGCCAATCCAAAAAATTACCAATCCCAGCAGTTCGATTGAAAGAGTATTGTCGACGCCGATTCGATTGTGAACCTGCCCCGCAATAAGCCTTAAGAACACAGCGGCAAGCAATAAAGGCATCCCCGCGCGAATGCAATATCGAGGGCTCGAAAAAATGCCGCGCCTTTCGAGAAACAGAATAGCCAAACTCAGGAAGGGCACTATGACCGTATAGCAATATTTGTCATAGGCGTTGTCCGTGAATATCGGGAAGTGTAAGACCGTCCTCAAAGGCGTCCAGAAAATCAAAAGGGAAACCGCCGCGAAAATAACGCACAGCGCATTTCTCGGTGAGTAAAAGTTTTTTCTGCGAACTACAACGGATGGGGTGTCGACCTGGCCGACTGGCTCTTGCGGGGCTTTTGCTGTCAGGGGACTGTGGGGTTGACTCGGCACTTGGGAATCCCTCTTCGGGAGCTGTGGTCTACCCATACGGTTCATGGCCGCGCACTACACTTTGGTTTCCCGATTGATGGCCGGAGCGTCTGTTAAGCTAACACCTTAACAGCTGAGAACAGAACCGACTTCAACGCAGCATAAGGAATCCATTATCGCTTTCAGAGGAATCAAGCTTAGGATCCAATTCCTTTTCCGCTGACAAACGATCGCCTTTGGGGGCCTCATTGGTCGCCAGCTAGATCCTGATCGATGATTCTCTCGAATGCATCTGCCGGCTGGGCGCCTTCAAGGAATCTGCCATTGATAAAAAACGCGGGCGCAGTGACAACACCGGCTCGGAAACCCAACTGAATGTCCTGTTCAATTTGATCATCGTAGCGCCCTGAACTCAGGCAAGCTTCGAACTGTTTGTCATCCAGTTCGAGAGACCGGGCGTCCTTCAGCAGATCTTCGTGGCTCTGTTTAGTCACGTTTGAAAACAGCAGGCCATAATACTCCCAGAATTTGCCTTGTTCGCCTGCGCAGCGTGAAGCTTCGGCAGACTGCAACGCTCCGGGGTGAATTTGCGTAAACGCAAAATCCCGAAAGCTCAATTTGACCTTATCGGGGTGCATCGCCAGAATACGGTCGATCGTCGATGCGGCTCTCTGGCAAGCAGCACAAGTGAAATCGGAAAACTCCAGGATCGTGACGGGCGCCTTAGGATTTCCTTTGACTCGCGCAGAGTCGAGGGGAAGCCCTAGCGTCGGCGGACGCAGCAATATCGAAAGTTCACCGTCTGCAATTGCACGTTCCATCAGTCCCTGAACGTAAAGCAGCTGCGCCTTGTTGGTCGCCGCGGCCTTCACCTGGAGGCGAACATCGGCTTCTGCATCTTCGAACGGCTTGTTGATGTGCGTCTTGTTCTGGTCATAATAGGCACGCAATTCCGCCTCTGTAGGTTCCGGCACCTTAGCATCCACGCTGGACTTTATAAGCTCTTCGACGCTTAGGCCCTTCCTCTTTGCTTCCGCGTCAAGCAACTTTTGGTCCAAGACCGCTTGCAGCGCACGACGCTTTGCAGCAAACACTTGTTCCATCATTCTCTGCAGTTGCATTTTCGCGGGAGGCGAAAGTTGGTCTTCGCGAATCGGTTGGCGGGCAAAAACCGCCAGCGGCACGGTCTTTTGCGATGAGTCTTTTGCCTGCGCAATTGCGAATTGAGCGACGAAGATGAGCGCGAGGGCGCCAGGACAGGCGCGGCGAAACAAGCGGACAACCGGGAAACTGGAGCGATTTATCTCGCGTCCGGCCTGGCGCGGCTGTTGATCCCTCGCGCCGTCCAAATCAGCATGCTTGCCTGGCATCGTCATGGTGGGGTCACGGGGCCACTGTATAAACGGAATACATTCCATTGTCGAAGTGATCGTTCACGTGGCAGTGGAACAGCCATCGGCCAGGCTCGTCCGGGACCATGTCCGCCACGATCATTCCCATGGGGCCCAGGTTGAGTGTATCTGTCCGCATGGCATTCGCTATGACCGTGGCACCGTGCCAGTGCGGCGCGTGCACGTCGTCTTCGTTGCTGTTGGCAAGCAGATACCACCGGACTTTTTCACCTTTCTTCATGGTCAATCCCGGCAATGTTCCGTACGTGAAGCCGTTCATCGTATAGTACTCGAGCGCTTTGGCAAAATTCGGATTGAGGATTTCCGCGTTCGGGTATTTCTGATCATGCACGATATTCATCATGAAGTACCCGCTCGCACCTTCGTCAAAAACAGCAAAGGCCACAACAAACTCCCGATCCACGTCTTTCGGCGTGCCATCCGGCCTGGTCGAGCCGCGGCGCGAGATGATAATCGGCCCCAGCAGCCCAGAGTTCATATCTCTGGTCTCGTTAAAGTGCGAGTGATACATCCACAGAATCGAGCTGGGATCCATTGGCCCTGGTCCCGCGCGTTCAGGCACATTCCAAATGTAAGTGAACACCTGACCCGGGGGCACGGCATCGCCCTTGTGCGATGCATCGGGAGGAACCAGTGGCGCTTCGCCATAGTATGCGCCCTCTGACTCCTTGTCGTAGGCCAATCCATGAGGATGCATGCTGCAAGGTACCCCAAGGTTGTTCTTGAAGACTACTTTAATTACGTCTCCGACCTCTGCGCGGATCAGAGGCCCCAATATTCCGAGATGTTCCCACTGGGGGGGGCGCAGCTTCAGGGTAGTAAATGTTGCGTCGGTGTACTCGCGATAGACGGCCTTGCGATAAATCGTAGATTTGAGCACCGGTACCGGATTAATCTCGCGCTCTCCACGGGGCACAAAGATTCCCGGCCCCGGCCGATAATTCCACTTCACTTCGTCGGCGGCAATGTAATAGGTATGGACCCTGGGTGGCGCCGTGTGGTCTGTCGCGGCGTACGACAGCTCGCTGGCGGGTGCAATGAGCAAGAGGGCTCCGAGTCCCGCGGCGCGCCACGCTTTCAATCGTTTTGTCCCCATGGCTTAAAGTCGTTCACCGGCCCGAATCCTGAATTGCTCGCGCTCTAATTACGCAGAGGATGAATCCAGAATAGAACCTCTTGATCAGGACACGAGGCACGGCCAGTATACGCCAAGCCTCCAATCAGTGTTGCGTTTGTCGTATCCCTCCCGGCAATCGCGCGGGAATTCCGCCAGCTTGGAATCATTGGCACGAATCGGGGTTATTATTCCCGCTCGACCCGAGATCATTAGCGCAGCAGCCTGGAGATGTTCTCTAAGCCACGACGCGGCCGCTTGACGTCCATGCAGATGAGGGAGCGGCAGGAAAATCCTGCCACTCCCCCAAAAGTCTCGAACCTCAGCTCTTTAATTCACTGACTGTTCGAATGCTATGGCCAAGTGTTCCCCAAAGACTATGGAACCGCGATATAGTTCGTGCAGGTTGACGCATTTCCCGCATTTGTGGAGGTAGTAGACGTCTGATCGTTCACGATATGCGTTCCCGGGATGCGATAGAGCCCAAGGACACATGCCAGATCGACGACTCCGATGTATGGAGGATTAGTCGAGAAGTCTGCATAGTCCGCAAACACCGCGTACGACTTGCTGGTGTTTGGACTTGTATACGCGGCTACTGTGTGCGGGTCGAATCCGGCCGAAAAACCGTAACCATTGGGCGTATTCGGCATGGACTCCACATATGCCCAATCGGTCAAAGTCGGCGTGCCGCTTCCCGAAGTGGAGGGAAGCTCCAACGCCGAATAGGCGCTGCCACCGAACTCGCCAGTAACCACGCCAAGGTGATTCGTCCCCGGAGCCTCGGATATCCCCGAGGTTCCGGCTGCATATCCATAATCGCTAAGGTCGAGGAACTGCCCAGGAGCTGTCCACGTACCCGGAGTGCCTGAAGTAAACTTGGCTTGCGTCAAATCTGTAATGTAGATCTCATCAGAGAATTCATAGCTGGACATGGCAATCCCGGTGGTGCAGTCTTCCGCGGCCGAATCCAGCGCGTAACCAGTACTGTAATATCCGCCTGGAGAAATGTCATTTCCAAACTCCGTGAGCGAATTTCCACTTCCAATTTGAAGCAGATCGTATACTCCGCCCTCGCCGGGTGACAAGACCAAGTTACGGCCGGAATCGATCGAGATATCTTCAGAGACGTAGTTCGTCAGCCCAACTGGTGTGTTAAACGTGTTGTTCGAGAGATTCAGCACTTGTAGGCCGGATTCGCCACCAAAGGGACCACTCGCGCCGCCGGTATAACCGAGCGCAATAATTGCGGTGTTATTGGCAGCATTGATCGCCACGCCGCAGTTCTCGCAGGCACCGCCCGTAAATTCCGCGTACGTATTGGCTCCGCTGGTCAGAGTTGACAACGTGGATCCGTTGATGAGATCAACGTTGGTTAGGTTTTCAGTACACACCACTTCACCGGTGACAGAGTTCGAGGCGCAAGAGTTAACATCCCCGCTCGTGGTAAAAGTCGTCGCCGTACCGCTGCCCTCGATTGGCACTTCGGCTATGCCAGGCCCACCGCCGTCCCAATAGCCCGATGGAACATATGCGTTGACGTTGGTTCCCGCACTTACGGCCAGCGAACTGGTGGGCACGCAGGCCGCGATGGTCGTCGTGGTGGCTGAGACCCCGATCTCCGAGCAGCTTGGACCGCTTTTCGTGTTAAACGAAGTCGAACCCGCAGTTCCGGAAACCGTCACATAATAGTTCCCTGTTTTGAGCGACACCGGGATTGCAAATTCGAAACGACGAAACGGCGTTTCGACAGCAACCTGCGTTACTGGGGTCGTAGCGATCACAGTTCCGCCGCAGGTGGCGGCAAAGCTCACCGTTGCGCCGGTAATAGTGCCGTTCGGAAAGCCGCTGCCGGTAATGTACGAGTCATTAACTCCCGCCAGGCCCGATGGCGGGTTGGTATAGGTTGCTAGAGTTTGCGCGTGACCTACCGAGACGAGCGCAAGAATCAACGCAACGGCAAGCGCAGCACCGAATAATCCCTTCGCAAAAGAAATCCTTCCCATGTTCATCCGGAAACCTCCTTCTGGCAGTGCGTGCCAGATTATTACTCAGAATCAAGACGAGAATCAGATGAACTCCTCGCGGAGCGGCATACCAACCGAAGCCCGCAACGTCGCGAGGCCCTATTCAGGCCTATGCGCGCCGATCGCGATAGAAGGCGCCCGGTCATTTTGAGGAGAGGCTAGACAGTCATCGGATGCCGGCGTTTGTCGTTTGGTGGCACCATGCAAAACGCTTCCTGGCTCCAAACTGTATCTACCGCTCTTTTCCGCATTCTGGGCCTGGCGCAATAGCAGCTCCAAGCCCAAAATGTGGATGAATTTGTAATACGGGGGGAAGAATGTTAGTCCGTTGAGGCCAACAGGCCGTGCTCGTTCACTGTGATCCTGAAAACCGCATCAAAATCACAACTGGATTACAAGTGGTCAGACTTCCTACGCCACCGCCACTCGTTTGGCGCTCGTGTGGTGCAGGCGCTTGCGTGCTAACAGAAACAGGCCCAGTGTACCGACACCAAGCAAAGCCCAGCTCCCCGGCTCGGAAGCTCCAACGGGGCCTCCTGCCGTCTCCGTCGCGGTAATCAACGCGGTGTCGCAGCCGGCCTCGAGGTAGGTCCCGCAGCTAGGGGTAATGACCGTCGTGAAGGCGTCGTCGATGCCCGTGTACCCTGGGTCAAGGCCGGTTAGGCCTGTCTCGCTGAATGTTCCGACCAGAGTCGCCGACGTGATCTCATCGCCGTAAAGGTTGCATGCCGACGCATTGCAATCAAGATCGCCTGCGCCGTCCACGCTCGTGAAATCGCTGCCCGGAATAACAATGGGCGAACCGCTTTCCAGGTCTACCGTCAAGCTGGTGACATCGATATCGAAGGTGGTTGCCGAAACGGGCCCGAGTTCGCTGTTCACGGCCAATCCGTTGCCCACGAAGTTCGTAATGTCGAATTGATCTACGCTGCCCGGCGTCGGCTCGTCATAAGAGAGATCTCCCACGTAGAGCGTTTGCGCTGATGCTACAGAGGAGAAAACTGCCAAGGCTAGCGTCGGAAATAACCATCTATACACGCGGTGTACCATATCTTTCACCTCCAAGTTTTTAGCTACCTGGGGAAGGCCGGAACGGTTAAATTTACCTTAGGTACAGAGAATCTTTCTCATAACCAATATGTCGATGTCAAGATGTTTCTTGTGAAAACAGGTGTTGTATCTTCCGTTGGGGCAAACTTTTCACAATCTTGGGTACCGACCGATAACCATCGTCACTTAGCCACATTACCTCTGCATCGATCGACATGCATTCCGGTTTTGTTGCGCGTATAGCTGGCGAATTTCGGTAACGTTTCACTATAGGTCCGAAAGCGGCCATCAAATCTGTACCGCGCGAATATGGAGCATTTTCCCGAATGGACCGCTATTCAAACTGAGCATTCAACAAGATTGCCAGCTATGGCCGTCAAATCCAGCAAGAGCTTTGCGCTCAGATCGGTGTCCTTGTCCGCTTAGTTGTCGCGTTTGGTCGAAGCCTGAAGGTATTTGCGAATCTCGTCGCGTTTCTCAAAATCGGGGTCGACCTTAAGCACCTGCCGGAATTGCGCAGCGGCAGGAACAGGCAGCTGCATTTGTTCGTAAGCAATGCCGAGGTGATAGAGAAGCGTGGGATCGTTCGGAGTCCGCATCAGGGCCTGGGCCAATAGTTTGGCCGCGTCGCTGTCGTTGGTATAGCCGCCCTTTGAGATATCGGCCCAAGCCAACGCGTCGGCGGCCTTCGGTGAGGCGGGGAGAAGTTGATGCGCGGTTTGTGCCAGCGACAGCGCAGTGTCCACGTTTCCCCCGTGTTCGAGCAACAGCATCGCAAGGTTGCCTGCTCCCATGCCAAACTGCGAATTGACTTGCAACGCCTTTTGATACGTCTTCTCCGCGTCTTGCCAATTCCCCGACTTCTCTTCTATTTCAGCGAGAACCGAATACGTGCGCATGTCCTGCGGACTTTGCTGGACAGCACGCCGTGCAGTGGTCATAGCCTCAGCCATCAAGCCCTCGGCGGCCTGCAAGTTGGCCAGCATCAGCAGCGCGGTCACGTTCGTTCCGCCTACTTCCACTCCCTTCTCGAGCGCCTTCCGCGCATTGTCAAAGTCGTGGTCGTTGTAGAACGCCTCTCCCAGCATCTCGTAATAGACAGGCGCATTAGGCGACCGTGTAATTTGCTCTTCAATTCTGGCGATCGCAGACTTATTGGGTTTCTTCTCCCTGGCATATATCAGCAGGATGCCGTTCATAGCGTCGACATACGCCGGATTAAGTTGCAAAGCCTGGTTATACATCGTTTCCGCATCGTTATACCGCTTCTGCGCTACCCGAATATCACCGAGACGCGTGTAGGGGAGCGGATCCTGCGGCGCCAGCTGAATGGATTGTTTTAGATCCGCCTCTGCTGTAACAAAGCTCGCTTGGCGCGCCTCTGCAACGGCACGAAGATAGTAGCCATCGGGCGAAGCTGGGTGAGCCGCAATCAGCGCGGTCGCGCTTGTCTTCGCCAGATCAAGATCATTTTGATCGAGAGCAAGCCGAGCTAGCGCTTTCTGCGCGGGGACCAGATTCGGGCGCAGCTTCACGGCTTGCTGCAGTTCCACGGACGCCTCATGCGGATGGCCAGTCTGGGCATCGGCCATTCCCAAAAGGTATTGCGCAAAGGCATTATTTGGCTCAGCTCCGACGGCCGACTCAAGCACAGGGATCGCATCGTTCGCCCGCCCCTGCTGAAGCCAGATTTGACTTTCGGCCAGCAGCGCTGCTGTAGATCGAGGATTCTTTTTCAAAACACCGTCGTTTAGCTTCGTCGCTTCATCAAGGCGCCTTGTTCCGATGAGGGCTTGGATGTAGTCCGTCAACACCTCCTGATCGTTGGGATGAGCCCGGTATAAAATGGAAAACTCTTCGTAGGCCTTGTCCGCTTGACCGGTCTGAGAATAATAGTCGCCGAGCATTCTGGCGGCGCCTGGGTTGTCAGGAAACGCATCCTTTGTCCGCTTCAACACGTCGATAGCCGCTTCCTCTTTGCCATCCGCCGAATAAACTTCCGCCAATGCCCGGCGAGTCGACAGGTCCCTGGGATCCAGCGCGATCGCGTGCTGCAATTGCTGTTCAGCTTCACCAAAGCGGAGTTCCCGCGCATACAACGCCCCCAGCGCTGCCACCGGCGCGGCGGAACGCTGGTTCAGGGAAATGGCTTTCAGGTAGCTCGCCTCAGCTGCAGTTGTCTGATTCGCTTCCAGCTGTACCATACCCATATTTAAGTAGGTACTCGACTGGTTTGGGGCGATCTGAACGACCTTTCCCATTTGGTCCAACGCGCCTTTGGAATCTCCCTGAGACACAAGGGCCTTAGCCAGCAGCGTGTGCGCGTCTACGTTCTGCGGTTCAGCTTGCAAAACAAGTTTCGCGCGGTCCGCAGCCATCGAGAATCGATGAGCAGCGAGGAGCATATTTCCTAACTCCAATTGCGCTTCCCAGTTTTTCGGAGACAGTGAAACCACTCGATTCAGCTCGATGAAAACCCCGGCCCAAATCTCTTGTTTCATGTAGCACTGCGCCAGCTGATAATGAGCGGCGCTGTATTCGGGGTCTATCTTGATCGCATTTTGAAGCTCGATCTCAGCCTCGCGATACTTTCCCTGCCCAAAATAGCTCATGGCACGGTTGTAATACCGTTGTTTTCGCACATTGGGATCACGCCAGTGGCAACCCGTGACAAGGCTTGCACTGAGGATGAGACCAACAGACAATACAACCACGAACAGGCGCCGAAGTCCTTTCCTCGTCAAGGAAGCGTCCCCTTTCAGATTGTTTGGACGATACATATTCAGGACGAGATAAGACTTTACGCCGGATAGAACCCTTTACCAAACTGTTTCCCTGATCTCACGGTATTCCCCAAAGTATGTTCGATTCTAGCACTTGCACGGACGATGTGAGACACAGAATGGCATTCGATTAAAGATCACGTAAGCAGGACCGGAGACTAAAAGGACTGTGCCCGCGGGAGCGTGCCAGAGCGGCGAGACTGATGCCCGTGTTGCCGGAGGTTGGCTCGACCAGGCCGCGTCCATTCACCAGTTCGCCGCGTTCTTCGAGATCTCGTAACAATGCCCACGCGGCGCGATCTTTTACCGACCCGAAGGGGTTCATCCATTCGAGTTCGGTAGAGAACCGTTGGTCGGGAGTTACGAGACATCAAGATCGACTGGAATCTATCGTTACTCAATTTTCCCCGAGACGGGTGGTGCTGGATGGCAGACGTCACCTTGGCAGACGATTCGATGGCAGAGGAAATAATTGGGGACGAATGCTCTTGGCCATCGGTCCGAGCGTCCGCATAATCAGGCAGCGAATTCTCCATCCTACGGATTCCGGCTCGCTCTCGATCAACCGCATTACGATATCGTGCGCGGACTCCGCGATCTGCACCATCTCCGCGTGCATGAATGCACTCTCAGCAGGCGCGGTAGACGATGGCATTTCCCACCGATTGCCGTTCAAACCATTCCTCGACTCCGAGTGCAGTCTCAACCCCGCCGAGCAGCAACCATCCGCCTCTAAGCAGGGTGCCATGGAGCTCCTTCAATATTTTCTTCCTTGTTTCCGCATCAAAATAGATCATGACGTTGCGGCAGAAGACCAGGTCAAAGGGACCAAGTGCGCGCATGCTGTCGCGAAGGTCGATGGTTTCAAATTTAACCATTCGACGCACCGCGTCGCCTAACTGCCATTCCGTATCGATCCGGTGAAAGTGCTTCACGAGGAGGGTCGCGGGTAAACCTCTGTTCACTTCGATTTGCTGATACGAGCCAGACCGGGCACGGTCCAATACCTGCGAAGAGAAGTCGGTGCCCAGGATCTCGATGTTCCAGCTGCTCAAGCCCGCCTCGATCAGAAGCATGGCCAGGCTAAACGCTTCCTGCCCGGTTGATGCTGCCGCCGACCAGAAGCGCAGCCTCTTGGAATCGCGCCGTTCGTCCATAAGTCGAGGCAGAAGTACATTTCGAATGGCGTCATACTGCGCTGGATCGCGGAAAAAATAGGTTTCGTTGGTTGTCATCGCCTCAACGATCTGGCGCCCGACATCAACGTCACGAGTGGCCCTGATAAACTCGCACAAGTCATTGATTGTGCCCAGACCGAGTTGCCTGACGATGGGCGCAAGGCGGCTTTCAAAGAGGTAGTTCTTGCCTTCTTCGAGAACGATACCCGCTTCGCAATAAACATGCCTTTGAAGATACTGATAGTTCTCCGGGAAGATCTGCGCAATTGACGTGTTACCGGGCATCGATTTCCTCTTAAGCTCTCTGCGATCGGCGCAATATTTCCGGGACGATCTGATCAAGCGGCAGAACCCGGTCGGCAAGGCCAGCTGTGGCCACTGCGCCCGGCATCCCCCAAACCACGCTCGAAGCCTCATCCTGCACCAGTATGCTTGCGCCCTGAGCCCTTAGGACCTCGGCGCCGCGCAACCCATCATGCCCCATGCCGGTCAAAATGACGGCGACGACCGCGCCTCCATATACCTCGGCGATTGAAGAAAAGAGCGCATCGACAGCCGGGCGGCAAAAGTTCAGCAGCGGCGACCTGTCCAATTGAACATGAACCTCGCTGCCGCGGGCCGCCACCTTCAGATGAAAGTCTCCGGGCGCGATAAGTATCTTGCCGGCCACAACCAGGTCGCCCTGGCGCGCCTCTTCGACCGATAGGGGGCACGACGCATGAAGACGATCGGCCAGGAAGCGTGTGAAAAGAGGTGGCATGTGCTGCACAACCAGAACTGGCAAGGGAAACCCGGCCATAAGATGCGGCAGAATTGAGCCGAGAGCGGCCGGCCCACCGGTAGAAACTCCGATGACCACCACCTTGGGCGGCTGCTTTCGACTGAGCTCGAGCGAGCCGGCGGGCTGTTGCGGGGGCAGCGCTGGAACCTGCGCCGCATGCGGCCATCGCGTGGCGCTCGTCTTTGCCGGCATCAGGAAAAACTGCTTGATCTTCGGGATCAGTTCTTCGCGCAAACGAATCATCGACTGATCGAGCGAGCCCTCGTTTGAAGCCTTGGTCACATAGTCGTCTGCGCCCAGAATTAATGCCTCAAGCGTCACCGCCGCGCCGCGCTCGGTTAGAGTGCTGAACATGATCACGCGTAGTTGAGGATATTCGCGCCGCAGGCGCCGGAGCGTTTCCATGCCATCCATCTCCGGCATTTCGATGTCCAGCGTGAGCACATCGGGATTGAGCTGCGGTATTAATCGCAGCGCAATTAGGCCGTTTGCGGCGGCGCCCACAACCTCGAGCTCCTCATCGTGCTCAAGGGCATGCGTGACCAAGCGGCGGATGACCACCGAATCGTCCACCACCAGCACACGAACCCGCTCCCCAGCCTGAAGAGATCGCCTGTTCACCACGCCCATTTCACGCTCCGCAAATCTGGATTCCAGCCAGTTGGAGCTTTCCCACGATGATGTCTTTGGTGAAGGGCTTCATCACGTATTCGTTGGCGCCGGCCTCCAGTGCCTCTGCGATATGGTCCATCTCAGTTTCGGCCGTGACCATAACTACGATGAGCGAAGAAAATTCAGGGGTGTTGCGCAGTTGCTTGAGCGTATCCAGGCCGTTCATCTCGGGCATATCCCAATCCAGAAGAATCAGCTCCATCGCCGTCTTTTCGGCTTCAATAAGATCCAGGGCTTCTCTTCCGTTGGCCGCCTCACGAACTTCGAATCCCAGCTCTTTCAAAGTCCTGGAGAGGATCGTCCGAACAGTCTTTGAATCGTCGACTACCAGTGCTGTAGCCATTGTTCCCCCCGCAATCTACGGCGAACCAGGCGAATACAGCCTGCCGAACGGCTCGCGCTCGACAGGCTGTGCTCGCCGCAGCCGCCTCGATCAGAATGTGAACCTTGAAATGACCTTTTGCAGCTGGGCTGCCATACGACTCAACTCCGCCGACGCCTTCTGCGTATCGTTCGCGCCCTGGGTGGTGTTCTTCGCCGCCAGAGCGACGCCGCCGATATTTTTGGCGATGTCACCCACTCCCTTGGCCGCTTCGCTGACGCTGTGACTGATTTCGTTGGTGGTTACCGTCTGTTCTTCCACCGCCGAGGCAATGCTGTTGGAGATGTCGTTGACCTGGTTAATGATCGTACCGATTTCCTCGATCGCCAACACCGCTCCCTTGGTGTCGCCCTGGATTGCCTCGATCTTCTGACCGATCTCTTCGGTCGCTTTAGCGGTCTGCTTGGCAAGCTCCTTCACCTCATTGGCCACCACCGCGAAGCCCTTTCCCGCTTCGCCGGCGCGCGCGGCCTCGATGGTCGCGTTGAGTGCGAGCAGATTGGTTTGCTGCGCGATCGAAGTAATCACCTTGATCACGTTGCCGATCTCCTGGCTGGACTCACCGAGCTTCTTCACGGTCACGTTGGTGGATTGTGCGACGCTGACCGCATTCTTCGCCACTCGCGCCGATTCGTTTGCGTTCTTGGCGATCTCGCGGATCGAGGCCTGCATCTCCTCCGATGCTGAGGCGACCGATGCGACGTTTTTCGAGACTTCTTCGCTGGCCGCAGAAACTACATTGGCCTGGGTCGCAGTCTCTTCCGCATTGCCCGCCATCTGCTGGCTCACAGCCGTTAATTCCTCCGACGAGGACGCCAGCGTAGCAGCGTTCTGTGCGGTGATCTTCAGCGGGTCGACGATCATTTCGAGTGTCATGTTGATCCCCTCGACGATCTTGCGGTAGGCGCCCTGGTGCTTGCCGGCGTCGGCGCGCGTGCTTACCCGGCCGTCAGCGGCAGCTTTGGCGAGCATATCGGCATCCCCCACCAACGCCTCGATCGCGGTCATCGCCCGAACGAAAGAGGGCACCAGCGAGTCGTTCTCCGAGCGTTTGCCAATCTTTTGGAAGGCCGCCAGTTCTTCCAAGAAATCTCCGGCTGCGATCATCTCTACCACAGTAAGTGCATGCTTGATTCTGTCTTGAGCAGCGTTGGCTGCTTTTGCGCATTCGTCGAAGATTCCTTTGTGCAAGCCTTCCACACTGACCGAATAGTCATTGACAGCCATCCTTTGAAGGACACCTTTCACCTGGGTCAATCCTCCGAGGCTGTCAATACACGCGTTCAAGCTATTCTTGATTTCGTTGAATTCACCACTGGCAGTCTCTGTAATGCGAGGCGGGATGTCTCCGTTCGAGATCCGGTTCACATACTCCGCCGACACTTTCAACGGGCTGATAACCGCGTCCAGCATCTCATTCAGACTTTCCAACACGGTTCGATTGCCGCCGTCGAACTGGACGGCCTGCGCCCGCTCGGCGAGGCGACCTTGTTTGAGAGCAGAAGCCACCCTGAGCACTTCCTGCTGCAGTAGATGCCTCGACTGCGTTTCCCGCGGGTCCGCTTCTTCGATTCCCAGCACCGCGGCGCCGGTGGTCGATCCTCCGCCGGAACGAACCTCATGACCGTACATGCCTTGTCTTGCCATTGTCATTGCTCCTTTGCGTTTCTGCTTTGCTATTTCGCAGCCTTCGGTACTTGACTGGTTATCAGTTCCCAATTTCCATCGACCGCCAGGTCTTGCATTTCACCCCATGGAAGAGACCTCGGTCACCCGCTAAAATGTAAAGACCGGCCCAAACTCCACGCGCTGGTCCTGCCAGATGCGTGATGGAATTGCCGCGATTGTCCAGAACTTGGCCAACTCGGGAACGGCGCGAGAACTGTAATGGGTCGGCTCAATTCCAAATGTGCACCACTGGTTGATCCTGTAATAGAGAGTCGCGCCGACGAACGCGCTGTCGATCATTGGGATTCCCAGCCCCTGACCGAGCTGGTTTGGGCCGGCTCCATCGAGCAGGCCAAGCTGCATGGCGGCATCCCGATGCACAAGCTGATCTTTGCCGGCGTGCAGATAGAACTGCCAGCCAGCGTTGTAACCCTTCGGATTGGCGTTGTACCAGCGCGAAAGCGGCAGCCCGACTTCGACGAATCCGCCATAGGCGCGCACGCCATGTTCCGGGGCGACTACAACGTCTGAGGAAGGGCATGTTCCTGTAACGGGATTCATATTGCAGCCCAGCAGGCTAAAGCCGGAGAGCGTTCCCGCGACATTATCCACGCCGGTTCCCAGGAAAAAGGGCGCAGGCGATCCACCATTTGCATTCACGAGCGGGATTGGAAACAGATGTGTTGTGTCGGTATAGTTGGTTGTGAGCTGGCCTGCCAGGACTTGCCGCAAGTCCGCGCCGCGATAGCCGCTGAGAACAAGAGTGAACCATCGCGTGGGCAGTTGCGCTGCGATTTGATTGCCGTACATGGTGCTGCTGGCGGTAAAACCTTTGCCCAGTGCAGTTCCCGCGACCAGCGCGGCGGGGTATTCGTCACCGATAAGATCCTCAGAGGTGTTGGGAACGATGGAAGAGCGCCGACCGTCAAATGCGGTCCAGAAGATTTGCGCGGGCGCGACTGCAGGGGCCGCGTCGAGCTGGAACTCCAGAGTCAACCCGGCAGCAAGCTCGGGGCGGTCAGAGTCGGCACCTTGGCGCTCTGCCTCGCCAACCTGGCTGAGGAATCCCGCGGAGGGCGAAACCGCGGGCGGGCAATCGACGCCTGCCAATGTGCAGAATGTAAGCTTCTCGACCTGTCCCGAACTCGGCATCATTAAGGCGAATTCCGGTGAGAGCTTGAAATTGCGCGATGAGAGTCCGAGCTTCTGAATGACACCGAACCGAAATTGCGGAGAGCGGTTGTAGGAAGCGCCGTAGTCGGCCGCGTTCCAAGTGGTGTCCAGAAGGTTGGGAAGCGCCTTTGACCCGAATAAAGTCCAATCTTGTCCTCCGACGAAGAAGAGGCTGGTCTTTTCGGTGGCGAGGAAATCCAAACGCACATAGGCCAGGCGGAGACGCAGGTTGGGATTGCGGATGGAGGTGACGTCGGCATTATCGGATTCGTTGAAGTTGCCTTCAAAATCGGCTTCGAATCGGCCGGTAAGGACAACTCGCTTGGAGATAGAGGGCCATTCCAGATTGACTCCGATGCGGCTTTGACGCGATTTCATATGGAACTCTGGGTCGGCGCTTGGGCCGGTGTTGCTCCCAGGTAGCAGCATCAATCCGGCAGGGATGGGGAAATCATCGCCATTGGGCGAACTCGTGTCCTGCTCTCCGGTTGCTTTGATGAAGCCGTAAGGAGTGAAGGTCACCGGGCCGACCTTGAGACCGGTCAAGCCGCCCGGGTGAGGAGCATCGAAGGCCAGTACGCGCACCGGCACAATCGCGGGAATAACTGAGGCCGAGGGAGGCTTTAATTCTGCCAATTCAGGTTGAGGGACTGGGGCTGCTTGCGGCTTGGGCGGCGGTGCAGGGGCCGCGGACGAGGCCGGAGTTGCAGCGGGAACAGGCGGTGTTGCGGCTGAGGTTGCCGACAAGTCGGCCGAGTTCAAAAAGCCCTTGCGACTAAGGGCTTGAACCAGAAGCTGGACTTCGGCGTCTGGGGCGGCGACGCGAATGGCATCAATCTCAGAGGGCGCGAGCAAACCTCTCCTGAGGAGCGCCTCAACCAATGCGGCGAGATTGACGGTGCTGATGGCGGATGGTCTTGTCGTTGGCGCGGAAATTGGATTTGGGACCGCGGCGGAGGTTCCATCTTCCCCGCCGATCGCACTCAGCGCAATGCCGCTGCTTCCGGCATTGTTGATTTGCGCATTGATCCGCACGATCGCGGTGGCCAGCACAATCAGACCGGACAGCCAAACTTTTGATTTCAGCTTTGAGACTATCCTTATCAGCTTCCGCATAAACCGTCTCTCCGCAATCCCGCCTGCGCGCCCAGTCGACCATCAAATCCGGCCTCAATCGGCGCCAACGCCCGATGCCTTGGTGTCATCGAGCCTCTTGTGCGCAGCGCCGGCCGCAAGGCGGGCGCTAAACAACCGCAGCGATGTCCACCGTTCGCTCCGTATCAAGAACGAGCAGCAGCCGGTCCTTTAGCTTGTAGACACCGCTGATAATCTCCCGTGCCGCCGGATCGAGGTTGTCCGGGGGCCGCTCGTAGCTGGCTGTATCCACATCCAGCACATCTCCGATCTCGTCGACGAGCAGGCTCACGGCGCCGTCGTCGGTGCGGACCACCATGTTCGTCGGCGTCTGGTTCCCGGCTCGAGGCGGCAATCTGAGCCGCCGCCGCAAATCGATTGCGGTGACAATCTGTCCGCGCAGGTTAATTAATCCTTCGATGACCTCCGGGGCTTGAGGAACGTGGGTCATTTGCTGGAAGCGCAACACTTCCTGAACGCGAAGCACGTCGACGCCGAAAAACAGATCAGCTGCAAAAAACGTTGAAAGTTGCCCGCCTGTCTGGGCTGCTTCGGATCTTTGGTTCGCGATACCGGTCGCCATGGGTTACCTCTCCTCTCCGGCACGGACGGGCGCAGCTTCTGATCGAGCGTTGGCCAAAACCATCCGCTCCACAGACTCAAGCATCGCTTCCCCGTCGAATTTCGCCTGGCAATCTTCGAATCCGGCCGCGACGACGCCGGAAGACCGGACTCGGTCCGCCGAGCCATCCAACGCCAGAATCGGAACCCGTTCCCATTCGATGTGGCCGCGCATGGCGGCCGAAAGAGCAGAAGCGCCGCTGGGCGGAAGATCCAGTGCCGCTACGACGGCGTCTACCGGTTGCTGCTCCATTCTGCGCATTGCTTCGTCCAGATTCGCCGCTTCCAGAACCCGGTAGCCCGCCATGTCCAGCCTGCTGCGGATCAATCCTCGCGAGAACGTTGACGCTTCGGCGATCAGGACGGTCTTGCCGCTTGCCGAGCCGGTCGCGCTCTGGGACCAGGCCCCCGCGGCCGATTGAATGATCTGATTGAGATCCAGAAAGTCTGTGACCCGCTTGCCCACCACCCCGGATCCGAGCAGCCCTTTGCGGCTGGCCTTCTGGCGGATCGTTACAAGCTCTTCGGCCACATCCAGAATCTGGTCGACCATCACACCCACGCTGCGATCGCCGTCGTTGAACACAATCACTTGCACCGCATCGGGAGCCTCGTCCCGGCCGGACGCCTCGGGCTCCAAAACATTGCGCAGCGGCACCAGGGGGAGAATGCGATTCCGGTATTGCACCACCTGCCCTCCGCCCGCATGCTCGATGGAGCTTTGAGGAAACTCCTCGAGCCTGGCCACTAGAGAGAGTGGAACCGCCAGGCGCTCGAATGAGCCGGCGCGGAACAGAAGCAGCCGTTGTTGCTCATTTCCCGCTTGCAGCTTTTGCTGCACTGCTGCTCTTCCCTGCTCGCGAGACTCCGAGAGCACTCCGGCGCTCTGGCCGATTCCGAGAACGTCCAGGATGAGAGCCACGCGCCCGTCGCCCATGATCGTGGCGCCGGCGTAAACCGTGAGGCCTTTAAGCTGCTTGCCGAGGGGCTTGACCACGATCTCCTGGGTGTCATTGATACCGTCAACGATCAATCCGAATTGACGGTCCTCCGCCTGAAGAACCACCATGCTGACGGCCTCAGCTTGCTGCGCCGATTTCAACCCCAGAACCTCGTTCAGATAGGCGACGGGCAGCAGGCTTCCACGGCGGCGATAGACCGGAGTTCCTTGCACCTTCTCGATGTGCTTCTCCGTCGCGCCACCCTCGAGTCGAATCAACTCGAGCAAGCTAACCTGGGGAATCACGAACCGCTCTCCTCCGCTGTTGATGACCAGGCCGGGAATGATCGCCAGAGTGAGAGGGATTTTGAGTTTGACGGTCGAGCCCTCGCCGAGCCGGCTGAAAACATCAACGACCCCGCCAATCCTCTCGATATTGGACTTGACCACGTCCATCCCAACGCCGCGGCCTGAAACGTTGGTCACCGCTTGCGCCGTCGAAAAACCGGGCAGGAAGATCAGGTTCAAGGCTTCGCGGTCGCTCATCTTTTCGGCCTGTTCAGACCGCAGCAGCCCATGCTCAATTGCCTTTTGCTTGACCCGGCCCACATCGATCCCGGCCCCGTCGTCTCCGATTTCGATGTTGACTTGCCCGCCCTCGTGATAGGCGCGAAGGCTCAGTCTTCCCTGTGGGGGCTTGCCCGCACGGGCGCGGACGTCGGGTGTCTCTATACCGTGGTCGCAGGCATTGCGAACCAGATGCACCAGCGGGTCCTTGATGGCTTCGATGATGGTCCGGTCAAGCTCTGTGTCGGCACCGTCCATCTCCAGCCGGATCTCCTTCTCCAGAGCGACCGCCATGTCGCGTACTACGCGCGGCAGTTTGTTCCAGACCATGCCGATCGGCTGCATGCGAGTCTTCATCACGCCCTCCTGCAGCTCGGTGGTGATGAGGTTCAGGCGCTGCGAAGTGGCGTTGAGTGCAACATCTTCCCGCTCGGTGTTGAATTGGAGAATCTGGTTGCGGGTAAGCACAAGCTCCCCAACCAAGTCCATTAGTTTGTCCAGCAGCCCCACGGCCACCCTTATATTGGCGTCGGCTGCCGCATAGGGTTTCATGGCGCCGTCTTCGGACTTCGACGCCTCGGAATTCTCGGGTGAGCAATTCTCTCCCTGAGAGCCGGCCTGCGGAGCAGGCGCGGTCCCAGTCTCGCGCAGGCTTTCGACGGCTGCGGGCGACTGCGCGGCGCGACGGAGCCGCTCTGTGATTTCTTCAAATCGGTCCGCGCCTTCTTCTCCGCTGGTCTCAATTGACGCCAGCACTTTTCTGGTCGCGTCGACGGTTTCCAAGATCAGCGTGATCAGGGACGGCGTTAGTTTCCGTTTGCCGTCGCGCAACTGGCTCAGAAGCGTCTCCGCTTCATGGGTGATTTTTTCCAGCGTAGAAAACGCAAAAAAGCCGCAGGTGCCTTTGATGGTGTGAATAGTGCGAAAAACACTGGCCAGCAAAGCAGCGTCTTGCGGCCGTTTCTCCAGTTCAACGAGCTCCTGATCCAAACGCGAGAGGTTTTCATGACTCTCAACTAGGAATTCGCGAATCACATCCTGGTCTTGCATGCAATTTTTCTCCACGTGGCCGAGGTCGGTCCCTTGATCATTGCCAAGTCCATTGGCGCTCGGCTTTCTCGCCGCCCCAACCGGCAATGCGACCGAAGAGCAGATAGCACCTGAACCTAATATCTTCTCGGCCACGAAACGAGATTCTTTAGCCATCGGCGAAGCGCTGACCGCGCTCCCGGAGCCTTACAGTTGAATGGTGATTGAATGAGATGAGAGTGTGACTTTCACGGAAAAGAAATAGAATTGCGCTTTTCCCGATACTGGTCTTCCCTGCCAGGGGTTCCAAATGAGGAACTCACACTTGCCGGCGCGAATCCTCGTCAGCCGACTCTGGGGCGGGTCGATTACGAGCGGTGATCGCGATGCGAATGATGTCGGACTCAGTGTTTCTTGGGCTCGCCCGTCCGTTGAAAGGCGAATCCATCCATCGCCTCACCTGACGCTAGCGCATCCCTGACCTTCTCCGGATTTGCGCCTGCGCGTTCGGCGGCCTCACGCAAGAGGCGCAATGCGGTGGCCGGAGCGGTAGCGGCCGGCAGCCGGAAGATCCACGGCACGCCAGCTGAGGTCAGGGCCCGATCATTGCTAACGGCCACAACCGGCACGAAGCACTTCAATGCCATCTGTTCGGCCAGATGGCCGGCGTCCCGATCCAATGCGACGATCGCCAGGGCGTGCTCGTCCATCAGCGCATGAACCAGTTGAGTGGAAGCCGTGCCCCAGTTCTGCGCGCTCTCCACCGGCAGAAGCTGCCATTGCCGGCCGCCACGCGCAAGCAATTCTGCCTGGACCTCCGGCGATTCGGCAATCTGCGGAGCGTTCGGCCCAAAGAGAACGATGTGCACGGGACCGGGCGGCACATCGACGGGTTGCGGCCCCAAGAAGTTCACTCCGTCCTCGCCCACGCGCGCATAGGGCCCTAGCGGCAGATAAGAGGGTCCGCTCGAGTCGGCGCTGCCCTGTGCTGCCGGCTGCTTTTCTACAGTCCCCTGCCGATAAGTGATCGTACCGTTGTGTACCGTGCCCAGGTACAGCGGCGCAGTGTTTTTCTGGTTGGGATCAAAGACGAAATGCCCGGTCACGCCATCGTATTCTTCGATATCCGCGAGAGCATCGTGGATACGCGCGCGATTCAATCCAGCCTTGCAGATTGAATCGAGCAGCATATTCATCGTGTCATAGGCCATTGAAGCAAACTGTTCCGGCTTTTCGTTATAGCGCGCCTCAAAGCGGCGATTGAAGTCGAGCCAGCGAGGATCGTTGCGCGTCGGATCGTAGGGATAGACGGCCTCGAACCCTTCAGCAGCGTCGCCTGCCTCTTTCAGCAGCGTGTCGCCCAGCGTGCGGTATGCGCCGAAGACACGCTGCTTCATGCCGGCCGCCCGCATTTGCTTCAGGATCCTCGCCGCTTCGAGCTCGTCTCCCACCAGGAGCAGCGCATCGGGGCGCGAGTCGCGGATCACCTTGAGCTGCTTCGTATAATCCGTGTCGCCGGGCTGGAAGATTTGTTCCATCACGACTGGATGCCCCAGCCGGCGCGATGCATCGAGAAACTTGGGAAGGCCATAACGGCCATAACGACTGCTCACCCTCAAAACGGCAACCCGTTTCAATCCAAGCTGGGTATAGATGCGGCGAGCCAGCGTTTGATACTGCTGGCGATCGTCCTGCATGGTGCCGAAATACCACGGGATCGTCGTCTCGGGAACTGTGGGATCGCTGTTGGCCGAGCTGACGACCGGAAGCTCCGCTCGCAGGGCCACGCGCAGCGCAATGTGCGTCGACTCGGAACTAATGGACCCGAAGATTGCCCAAACCTGTTCGTCGTAGGCCATCTTCACAGTCTCATTGGAAGCCGAGCCCCAAATGGCCTGGTCGTTGGGCCGAACGTCGCCATAAACCGCCTTCGCCTGCCAGTTGTTGTAGTCGTTA
>JASHSG010000207.1 GCA_030040935.1 Acidobacteriaceae bacterium
TGCAACCGGCTCCAAGGAGGCATTGCGCAGTCGTCCACAGCCGTCTATTCACCGGTAAACTAGTCTAAGGACCGCCCCCTTGCACCCGCTTCTTGCCGATCTCAATCCCGAACAACGCGCCGCCGTTGAAACCACTGAGGGCCCACTGCTCATCCTCGCCGGGGCCGGCTCGGGCAAAACCCGCATCATTACCCACCGCATCGCCTGGCTCATCCAGGAAAAGAACATTGCCCCGGATTCCATCCTCGCCGTCACCTTCACCAACAAGGCCGCCGGCGAAATGGCCGAGCGCGTCAATGAGCTTCTCGGCCACTCGTCTCTGACAAAGCCCCTCATCTCCACCTTCCACTCCTTCTGCGTCCGCATCCTTCGCCGCGATATTGAGGCTCTGCAAATTAATGGCAAGGGCCTCACTCGAGCCTTCACCATCTTCGACGAGAACGATCAGTCCGCTCTCGTCAAGCAAATCATGAAGCGCATGGGGCTCGACACCAAGCAGCTCACGCCGCGCACCGTGCAGAGCCGCATCTCCTGGGCCAAAAATCACATGGTCGATCCCCAGGATTTCTTTCTCGGCTCCAAAGATCCAACCAGCGAGCGCGTCGCCCACATCTTCCGTGCCTATCAGGACGAGCTCCGCAAAAACAACGCCATGGACTTCGACGACCTCCTGCTCGAAGCCGTGCGTCTGCTCAAGTCCTCGGCAGAAGTCCGCCAGCGCTACCAGCGCCGTTATCAATATATATTGGTCGACGAGTATCAGGACACGAACCGCCCGCAATACGAGCTCATGAAGCTCATGGCCGGCGAACACAAGAACGTCTGCGCCGTCGGCGACGAGGATCAGAGCATCTACTCCTGGCGCGGCGCCGACATCCGTAACATCCTCGAATTCGAGCAGGATTTCCCCAACGCCAAAATCGTCCGCCTCGAGCAGAACTACCGCTCCACGCAAACCATTCTTGAAGCCGCCGGCGCCGTCGTCGCCAACAATCTCCGACGCAAAGGCAAAAAGCTCTGGACCGAGCGCCAGGGTGGCTCGCTCATCGGCTACTACGAAGCGCCCGATGGCGAGAACGAAGCCCTTTTCATCGCCGACAAGATTCAGGCTTTCTTGCGCCAGACTCAAGACCCTTCCGAAGCTCAAAACGGCAGAGCCGCCGCAGTGCTGTACCGCACCAACTCGCAGTCGCGCCTCGTTGAAGAAGCACTGCGCCGGTCGAACATCAGCTACACCATGGTCGGCGGGTTCAGCTTTTACGAGCGCGCCGAGATCAAGGACCTGCTCGCCTATCTCCGCCTCATCCGCAATCCGCATGACTCCATGGCTCTGCAGCGCGTTATCAACACGCCAGCCCGCGGCATCGGCAAAACCACGCTTGAAACCGTCGAGCGCCTCGCCCTTGAGACCAATTCCTCCACATGGGATACCGCCGCCGCCGCGATCAAAAATCGCCTCATCCCAACGCGGGCGCTCATGGCTCTCGACTCCTTCCGCCAGCTGATTCTCGACGCACAGGCCATGATGGATCCCGACTTTGCCGGCAAGCTCTCCGCTGACGTCGCCGAGTCCCGCGCCGACGGAGCAGACACTGGCTTCGCATTTGGAGCCGAAGCGCCAGCCGACGCGCCGATTCCCGTTACCGACGAAAGCCAGCTCCCATCGCTTGATGCATCGCATTTTTCGGGGGTGCCCCAGGTCTCGATTTTGAGACCTGGGAGCGGCGACTCCGCCACCGAAGAACCAGTCTCAAAAGAAGCCTCCGGCTTTCGCTCTCCCGGCGACTCTGCCACGCTCCCCGAGCTCATTCGCTTCATCATCGACCGCAGCGGCTACATCAAGGCACTTGA
Organism: Acidobacteriaceae bacterium; assembly: GCA_030040935.1. Lineage (GTDB taxonomy): Bacteria > Acidobacteriota > Terriglobia > Terriglobales > Acidobacteriaceae > Telmatobacter. The sequence goes on from JASHSG010000207.1 coordinate 1,852, forward strand.
AACCGAGGGCACACCCGAGGCATTCAGTCGCATCGAGAACCTGAAGGAACTTGCCAACGCCGCGCACGATGCCGAAGAACGCGGTGAAACGCTCGCCGACTTTCTCGATCACGCCGCGCTCGCGTCTGACACCGATCAGTTCGATCCAAACTCGCGCGTCACGCTCATGACCCTCCACGCCGCCAAGGGCCTCGAGTTTCCGCTTGTCTTTCTGGCCGGCCTTGAAGAGGGCCTCTTCCCGCATTCGCGCACGCTCTCTAGCCCCGAAGAGCTTGAAGAAGAGCGCCGCCTCTGCTACGTCGGTATGACGCGGGCCATGAACACTCTCATCCTCACCCGCGCCGACTACCGCCGCCGCTATGGCGCCGATGTGCCCGAGGCCAGCGTCCCTTCGCGATTCCTCGAAGAGGTTCCGCCGCCGTTGATCGAAAACCTCGGCAGCCGGAATCCAAGCTGGTCCACTCCTGCCTACTCATACGGATCGAACCGTCGTTTCGGCAATACGTCCGGCTCTGAACGCTCGCACTTCAACTATGAGGATGAGAGCCAGGAAACTCCTCACGCCCTCGGGTCATCGCCCATGTCTCGCCTCCGCTCTGCTCCAAAAGAGAAGAGCGTGCAAACGCCGCCGGAGCGCAGCGAGAGCAACATCGCCCGCTTCTTCGGCGGCAAGCCGGGCGCTTTCGCCCAGGGGGTGTCCCCGGTTACAAATCTGAGACCGGGGAGCGGCTCCCGTCCAACAATGAACATCCCCGAACTTACCGGCGCATCGGGCCTTAAAAAAGGCCAGCGCGTGATGCACTCAAAATATGGTGAGGGAACCGTGCTCCAGCGCGAGGGCGATGGCAAAGACGCCAAGCTCACCGTGCTCTTTGCGCACTACGGAATCAAGAAGCTAATGGAAAAGTTCGCCAATCTCCGCAAGCTTTGACCCGCATCATTTTGCTTGTCATTCCGAGCGAAGTTTGGCCGAATTTTCACCCGAACGCAGTCGAAGGACCAGCAGTTGACTTTTCTCTGCGTGGCCCCTGGCGGCGTCGCCTGATTATCCCGGTGCCTTTTTCAGCTCGGCGATATCGAACAGGGCGTCCAGCGTCTCGGTTGCTTCCAGGCTCTCCAGGTTCGCTTCAAAGAAGCTCTCACGCAGGCCGCGCCTCAGTTGCTCATGCTTCGATGGGTCATTCGCAAATCCGGGCGTGAAGTATGCTTTGAATCGCTCTATCTCTTTCTGATAGGAGATCGGTGTCGCAACAAGGTAACCTAGAAATGCCGAGACAAAGTGCAGGGCGTCTTTCGCCTTCTGTGTCTTCAGCTCCCGCTCCAGATCTCTCTTTCCAAAAAATCCGGTCTTGATGACGATATTCGTCTTTGATCGATTCATTCGCGCCTGCAGTAGGGCCTGCACCAGAAAGTCTTCATCGATCTCGTCGAACCTGGGATCGTGCAATACCTTGTTTTCCCGCAGATAATTCCGAAAAAATGACATGAACTTCCTTCTTTCGTCCGGCGCGGGTTCACACTCAGCAAGAATTTATCGCCCGTTCCGTCGATCTTTGTGTGGCCGCGGCCCCGGCTGCGGCGCGCCATTCACTAACGAAAATATGAATACCCAATCTTCCCAAGTGGTCATTGAACAGTCAATCCGATTCTCTGTCCAGCATCAATTCAGTGACCTTTCGCATCTCGCTCCCGCGCGCCGCATCCTTGGCCCTGCCCTATGCTGCTCCATTAGACTGAAAACGCGATGCAATCGGTAAGAAATCTTCGCTGGCGCACGCGCAGCACTGCGCACCTGGCAGCGCTGGCAACAGCTGTGACTTCCGCAACGGCTCTCGTCGGTTGCGGAATGCCCGGCGCTCCTCTGCCGCCCTCGCTCAACCTTCCGGTCCCCGTCACCGATCTGTCCGCAATTCGCACTGGCGACTCGGTCGCCCTGTCCTGGACCATGCCCACCAAAACGACGGACAAGGTCCTTCTCAAAGGCAACATCGCTGTCCGCATTTGCCGCAACCAGACCGGCTCCACGCAATGCTCCGTCGCCGATACGGCGCAATTCGCTCCCGGTTCCAACGCCGCTTTTACTGATGCACTCTCCCCCGCTCTCGCCGCCGGCTCTCCGCGCGTCATTTCGTACTTTGTCGAGCTCGTTAATCGCAAAGGCCGCTCCGCCGGGCTTTCCAACGGCGCAAAGATCCTCGCCGGCCAGGCTCCCCCAGCCGTCGAAGACCTGACCGCCGAAATGCGCAAGAACGGCGTACTCCTGCATTGGGCGCCCGCTCCGGCAGAATCCTCGCCCACCGCGATCCGCCTCGTCCGCCGGCTGCTTTCGCCACCCATAAAAAAATCGGACCAGGGCCCCATGCCGCAACCCGCCGAGCTTCTCGAGCAATCTCTCATCGTTGAGCCAACCCCGGACTCCGATCGCGCGCCCAACACCTGTATCGACACAAGCATTCATTTTGGCGAGACCTATCAATACCGCGCCCAGCGCGTCGCACGCGTCACAGTCGCGGGCTCAACACTCGAGCTGGCGGGTCCGCTCTCGCCCCCGTTGCGCATCGATGCCAACAATATATTCCCGCCCAGCGCACCCCACGGCCTTGAAGCCGTCGCAACCGCCGGCCAAAACGGCTCCGGCCCCGCAATGGACCTAAGTTGGCTTCCCGGCGCAGAAGCCGATCTCGCCGGCTACATTGTCTATCGCCGTGAATTAACCGCAGCCGCCTCCGAGTGGCAGCGTATCACCGCTCAGCCAGTCGTCGGTCCCGGCTATCACGACCCGAACGTCCGGCCCGGCCACACTTACAGCTACGCCGTTACCGCCATCGATCAGGAAGGCCGAGAGAGTGCTCGTTCCGCCGAGGCTTCTGACGCAGTGCCAGCGCCCTAGCGGATATGATCGTCGTCAGGTAACCACGAACTATGAAGTATTGCCGCTTCAATCTCAATCGCCAAACACACTACGGCGCAGTCGAAGACCGCAACGGCGAATTGTGGATCACCAATCTCATACAGCCTCCGGAAGAGGATCTTGCTGTCCGCCTCAAGCAAGGCCGGTCTGCCGCTTTCGGATTGCAACCCATGACGCTGAGCTCCGCCGAGCTGCTTCCTCCCGTCACGCCATCCAAGATCGTCTGCGTGGGCCGCAACTATCGTGCGCATGTCCGCGAACTTGGCAACGAAATGCCCACCGAGCCGCTGATCTTCCTCAAGCCGCCCTCTTCGTTGCTCCCGCCCGGTGGCGTCGTCCGCTTGCCTGCCGTTTCGAAGCGCGTCGACTTCGAAGGCGAACTCGCCGCCGTCATCGGCCGCCGCGCGCGCAACCTCAAGCCCGATGCCGACTGGCGCAACGTCGTGCGCGGCTTCACCCTCGCCAATGACGTCACCGCCCGCGACCTGCAAAATAAGGACGATCAGTGGACGCGCGCCAAAGGTTTTGACACCTTCTGCCCCACCGGCCCCATCGTCAGCGATGAGCTCGACCTGGATGCCGGCCTTACCCTCGAGACGCGTCTTAATGGCGAGCGCCGCCAACACGCCTCCACGCTTGACTTCATCTTTTCGCTCCCTCAGCTTCTCGCCTTCATCACTTCCATCTTGACGCTCGAGCCCGGCGACTTGCTGCTCACGGGAACACCTTCCGGCGTTGCGCCTCTTTCGCCCGGCGACCGTGTCGACGTCTCCATTTCAGGTCTCGGTGTCCTTGCAAATACTGTGGAGTCATCATAGACGCCGCACTCTCGCGGTACACCGACTCCGCCTTCAGCGCATCTTAGAGAACTAGAGGTACACTGTTCCCGTAGGAATCGAGCCGCACCCCGCTTCTCCGCAGGAGGAATCATGCCAAATCTTCAAGGGAATTTACTCGAACAATTGCGCCAGTACACTGTCGTCGTGGCTGACACCGGCGACATGGAGGCGATGGAAAAATTCCATCCCCAGGACGCAACCACCAACCCGTCCCTGATTACAGCCGCCGCGCAAATGCCCCAATATCAGCCCATTGTGGACGGCGTTCTAAAGGACGCACGCAACGATCTGGGCGAGGGAGCTACCGACCAGGCGGTCGCAAACCTGGCTTTCCAGCGTCTCGCCGTCGCCTTCGGCAAAAGAATTCTCGCCATCGTCCCCGGCCGCGTCTCGACCGAAGTCGACGCGCGTCTCTCTTATGACACCGAAGCCACCATCAAGCAGGCGCGCAGCATCATCGCACAATATGACACCGCGGGCGTCGGCCGCAACCACGTCCTCATCAAGATCGCTTCCACGTGGGAAGGCATCCGCGCCGCCGAAGTCCTCGAAAAGGAAAACATCCATTGCAATCTGACGCTTCTCTTCGGCCTTCATCAGGCCGTCGCTGCCGCCGACGCCGGCGTCACCCTCATCTCGCCATTCGTCGGCCGGATCCTCGACTGGTACATGAAGGACACCGGTAAAAGTTTCTACGGCGCCGACGACCCCGGCGTGCAGTCGGTCACGCACATCTACAACTACTTCAAGAAATTCGGGTACAAAACCGTCGTTATGGGCGCCAGTTTCCGCAACATCGGCGAAATCGAAGAGCTCACCGGCTGCGATTTACTTACCATATCGCCGCAATTTCTTGCCGAGCTCGAATCCACGCAGGGCGATCTGCCGCGCAAGCTCGATCCCGAGAAAGCCCGGGCCCTTTCGATCGAAAGAATCGTCGTCGACAAAGCCACTTTTGACCGCATGCATGCAGCAGACCGCATGGCGAACGACAAGCTCAAGGAAGGCATCGAAGGCTTCTCCGCGGCTCTCGTCAATCTCGAAAAGCTCCTTGCCAGGCGTCTCGCCGAACTTGAATCGCGCACCCCGGCCACAGTCTAAGGGGGACCCGTTTCGTTCCCGCAGGCAGGGGCAACCGCTTACGGCTGCCCTTGTGCATCCGCCTTATTCGCAATCGAACCCCCTCTCTGCCAACAAAGTTGGCTGTTCCCTCTTGTAAATCGCAACTCTTCCGATAATCTCAGTGTTAAAGAATCATCAACTGGCCGCTGGCGGCATCTTCCCCGCGCAGCACCACCAGGAATCACGGCGGCCCTGAGAGCGCCAACTCGGCTGCGCGCACAGCCGCATCGGCAACGGAGACCGCATCACCTGGTCTCCTTGCTTGGGAGGTGTGAATGCAGGCTCAGCCTCATCCGCTCGAACCCTTCTTCCAGCAGATTGTGCGCAACAGTTATGAAGGCAAACTGGGCCTTCACGATCCGGATCTCACGGCCTATGTGGCGCGGATCCTTTGTGAGTTCTCCCACGCCGAAAAGCTTTACAGCATACGGGACGCCGAAGGCCACCCCATTGAGGAACTCGAAGAGATGGAGCGCGCCGCCGACCCCGTTCACGGCTCGGCAGCTTCCTTCGATGCCGAACGAGCGCTGCGCAAATACATCGGCGACTACTCACTGTTCGTCGCCGGAATGTACCCTGAAGTCACGGGCTCCAATCGCCGGCTCCGCCGTCACCGGCCCAGTATTGAAGAACTCATCCGCGCCGGCAAGCAGAGTTACTTCATCGTCAGCCAGTTCAATCTCTTCGAGTACGAGCAGGAAGCGCCGCTCTTCGCCCGCCTTTCTGACAGCTTTGAGCGCCTCCTCCTGGGGCTTGCTCTGGTGCGTGAGGACCTCGGCCCCCGCAAACCGAGCCAGCTTCCTCCGCGCGTGAACTGAGCCTGACTCTCCAGCCGCGCTCGGCTCAGGTTTCAGTCCCGCTTGCTCTCCTGTCCTCACCGCATGGATACTGAAATCTCTCGGGGGGACCCTCCATGAGTGATTCCTTAACTCTGCGCGCTGCCGACGGTCACACCTTCAGCGCCTATGTCGCCCATCCTGCGGTCGAGCCGCTCGCCGGACTGGTAGTTGTCCATGAAATCTTCGGCGTCAATGCTCATATCCGATCCGTCGCCGACGGTTGGGCGCGCGACGGCTTTCTCGCCATCGCTCCCGCGCTCTTTGATCGCGTCACTCCCGGAATCGATCTCGCCTATGACCCTGCAAGTATGCAAACCGCAATGGGCCTCTTTCCAAAATTCGATGTCGACAAAGCCATCCTCGACGTTGCTGCAACCATCGACTTCGTCGCTGGCGCGACGCACAAGAAAGTCGGAGTCATCGGCTATTGTCTCGGTGGAACTATCGCATGGCTCTCCGCCACGCGCCTTCACCCCGCTGCCGCGGTTGGCTACTACGGTGGCCGCATCGGCAACTACGCTGGCGAGAGACCGACCTGCCCCATCATCCTTCACTTCGGCAGTCAGGATACGCACATTCCCGCCTCGGAGGTCGAAAAGGTTCACTCCGAACACCCGGAAGTTGAAATCTTCTGGTACGATGCCGGCCACGCCTTCAACTGCGAACCGCGCCCAAGCTACAATGCCGCCGCGGCAAGAGAAGCACGTCAGCGCTCACTCGAATTTCTCAAAAAGCATCTGACCTGAGCCGCCGTGCCCGGCTGCGATTCTCCGGTTCCCTCAGCGTCCCACCTGCACCGCGATCCCGCCCATGATCGTTCGGGGCGGCATGTTCACGCCTGTGATCTCCTGGTAGCCCGTATTGCTCAAATTCATGAGCCGCAGATACGGCCGCACCTTCCACGCATCGCGCGTTACCGTCGCGCTCCATACCGGATACATTGTCTGCTGATACCGCTGGGCAAGCTGCACCGCATTCGTCAGGACGATCTCATGTCCCAACGCCCAGGTCCACGAGGCATGAACATTCTCGACCGGATAATTGAACACATACTCAGACTCGAGCCCGTGCAGGGCGGTCTGCGCTCCGTGCAGAGCCGTCCATTCGATGCGAATTGTCTGCGATTTCGACGCAATCCACGTGAAACTCGCCTCAACCCCGGAAAAGTGCAGCCCGTTCAAGTTGTCGGCACACCAGATGCTTTCCGGGCAATTTGGTGGAAGATACGGATTCTGCGTCGCGCTCTTCACGTAGTCAATTGTGTCGTGTTGCTGCGAATAAAATCCCGTCGCCGAGAGAGTGACCTTCGCCGACGGCGCCCAATCCGCGCCGCCGTCCCCGGTCCATGCCGACTCGGGCTTCAAATTCGCATTCCCCAAGGTCGACGGATCGGAATAATAGAGATCGGTGTAGGTCGGAATCCGAAATCCATAGCCTCCCGTTGCGCGCAGCTTCAGTTCGTTCGCGACGCGAAAACTTCCTGCCAGTTCCGGCGAAAACACCGCCTCCGCTCCGCCCGAAAAAATCTCCTCGCGCGCTCCAGCGGACAGGCTCCAGCGCTTCTTCGCAGGCCGCAGATCCAGGTCCACATAGCCCGCGCCGCGGTTCCTGGCGTGAAGGCCCAGATTGTTGCTATGGATGCTGTCTCCATCCGCCTCCAGCCCCACCAAAAATAGCGTTCCCGCGGGCAGATTCTCCGTGCGCCGCAGGGATCCCTGCCACGAGCCATCAATATGGTTGTTCTCGTAAATCGCCGGATCGTCGCGGAACAGTACGAATTCATCTGTGTGGCGCCGGTAGGCGAACGCTGCCTCGGTCTGCACGCCCAGATCCTGCCGCACCCCACCGAACCAGCCTTTCGTTCGTTCCCACGAAGGGTAGTCGCCATAAAAGTCGTTTGCCCCAAACGACCGATCGCTTCCTGCGAATATCAAGTCCGTCACGCCCAGTCGCGTACCCTGCCAGCTCTCTGCCGAAAAGTCCTCGTTTCGGTAGTCGCGGTCCGTCATAAACCCCGTCGAAAAGTTGCGTTCCGCCGTCGCGCGCCCGCTCCATCGTCCGTGCGTGGCGCCCGCCAGCAGCGTCTCCTCATTTGCTTCGAAGCTGCCCTCGCCGCCGCGCACGAATATCGAATCGTGATCCGGCGCCGCCGTCAAAAAATCGACCACTCCACTGAGCGCGTCCACGCCATGCAGGGTCGAGCCCGCGCCTTCCAGCACCTGGATTGAGTCCATTGCCTCCAGAGGGACCGGTAAATCGAGATTATGGTGCGAGGTCTGCGCGTCGTTAATGCGGAATCCATCCAGAAGCACCAGTGTCTGCTCGAAGCTGCCACCGCGCAGCACCAGGTCCGCCTGCCCACCGCCGGCGCCGCGCTCCTCAAGAAAGACCGAAGAGTCCTCGCGCAGAAAATCCTGCGGCGACTCTGCGGCCAGCGATTTTCCCTTTACCGCCAAAATCTCCACCGATCGTTGTGACTCCGCCAGCGGCACCGGCGTTGCCGTGCCCAGCACGACCATCGTCTCGGAATTCCCTTTGACGGTCGCCGTCTGTGGAGCCCCATCCTGCGCCACTGCCGCGCGCAACCCTCCCGCCAGCATCAATATTCCGAATGTCCGGTTGAATTGCCTCAGTTGCATTCCATCCATAAACCAGTCCATTGCAAGCATGACCGGCGCTTTCCCTCTAAACAACGACGATTTTGTATTATTTCGAATAGTTGAGATGTTAAACTAAATTCACCAACGCCTCTGACGCCGCTGAATCCGCCCTAACATGCGCATCGATGCCTTTCTTCGCGAAAGCCCTATGTTCGCCGTGAGCCGCGCGGCCCGCCGATTCGAATCGCTCGCCTCGCGCGTTCTCGCGCCCGACAATCTCGGCTTCCTTGAGGCTCTTGTTCTCGCGGCCCTCTTCTTCGAGTCGCCGCACCACGTCAAGCCCTCGCAATTGGCTGAAACGTTCGCCACCACGCGCGGCAACCTCAGCCACTGCATCTCCTCACTCGAAGCCAAGGGGCTCCTGCAGCGCAAGATCGACCCTCAGGACGCGCGCGTCTATCTACTCTCGCTCAAACCGCACGGCAAGCGCTGTGCCCTTCGAGTCATCGCGGCCCTCGACCGCATGCAAAACGAATTCGAGCGCGAGATCGGCAGAACCGCCCTCGCCGAGATGCTGAAATCCGTCCGCAAGCTCGAGGCGCGCGCCGCCATCCCCTAGATAATCGAAACTAGTCTGCGCCCACCGCAGACCGTTCCCCTACACCGCGTTCCAATTCACAGGCTCAACTCGCCGCACCAAGAATGCCCACGACATCGCGCCAACAAGGGCCACTCCGCCTGTCACAACGAAGGCCAGTCGCGCACTTCCCCGTGTCTCGACAATCAGGCCCGCCAGCCACGGCGCGGCGATCCCCGCGAAGTTCGCCACCCCGTTCTGCAGACTCGACCACCGCCCCGCCATGCCTGGACCTGCGAGCGTCTGCGCAATCGCCCAGTGATTTGAGGCGTATCCTCCGTGCCCGGCGCACGCGACGGCCAGCAGTCCCAGGGAGATGAGGGGATGGCCATGAATCAACGCCAGCGCAAGCAGGCACGATGCCAGTGCCTGCCCGCCGGCCGCCAGCGTGAGCCGGACATTGGTTGGCGAAACACCACGCGCGATGAGCCGGTCGGAGATCCATCCCGCCAAAAGCGTCGTGCAGGCAATCAGCAAGAAGATGGCCGCAGTCAGCCTCGACATGCTCCGAATCGAGAGATGCTCCTCCTCGACAAGGTATGTCGGTAACCACGCCAGCAGGAAGTAGTAAAAGTAATTCCCGCTGAAGTGCCCGATTGTCGTTCCCCATGCGCAACGCAAACGCACCATCTTTGCAATCGATCCAGTTGCCCCTGCGGAGCCGGAGCTGGAGGACGTGGTTCTCTTGTCGCTCCTTCCTGATTCTCTCCCGTCACTGCGCGCCGCTTCCGCTCCGATTTTGCCGCGCGGCATCGCAAAATACCAGGGAATCATCCATGCGAGCGCGCCCACTCCAAAAACCACGAAGAGCGAGCGCCAGCCCCAGTGCACCAGCATCAGCCCGCCGATAAACGCGCCTCCGGCCGGTCCCAGCTTCGTTCCCGCATCAATGAATGCATTCGCTCGCCCGCGATGCTCCTGCGGCATCGCGGCAAATATGCGCGAATAGCATGGATAGGCGACCGACTCGCCGAGTCCCAGCACAAGCTGCAGCCCAAACAGCGCCTGATAACTTGTTGTCAATCCGGTGAATCCGGTGGCCATCGACCATAGCAAGTACCCGTACATGAGCACCCAGCCTACGGGGAACCGGTCGGTTAACTCGCCCGCCAGCCCAAACAACTGCACCAGCGCATAGGTCCAGAAGAACGCCGACAGCAGTTCGCCCGCGCGCAGTGGCGAGAATGAAAACTGCCGCTCGAGCAACGGCATCGCCAGCCCCAGGTTGCTGCGGTCAACGTAATTAATCACCACCGAGAGAGCCAGGAGCAGAATAACGACCCATTCCCGGCGCGATATCCGGGCATGAATCGGAGCAGCATCCGCCATCAACTCCTCGCAGTCTGGGGCAAATCCTGCCACGCGCGCCGCTGCGTGAACCGTGCACCGGCTGCGCTCGCCCGCATCGCCGCAGGTCCCGCTGGCCATCCGATCACTTCGGCTCGATGGCTATCGCCCAAAGATTCGTACTTCCCAGGTTATGGCCTTTGTGGGTCTGCGCTGGTCGCCATGCCACCTGGTCGGCCTTCAAAGTCGAAGTCTGCCTGCTCCCATCTGGCAGCACATGCTCCATGCGCGCACCGCTCAGGCAAATCACCACACGATCGTGATGCGTGTGCTTCGGCTCCCATGCGTGTGGTGCGATCCTGATGTCATAGGTGCGGCTGTGCTCATCTTCAAAAAGCAGCTTGTAGTTCGGCGGCAGGCCGGTCATACCCCATGTCGTTTTGCTTCCTGCCGTCTGAAACTCCACTCGCACGAGACGCAGCGTCTGAGCTCCGGTGTTGGTCAGCGTGGCTGCCCACGCTGGCTCGTTCACCGTCTCTCCTCGGCTCACCGTCTCGCCCCGCCACGGACCGCTTGCGTAGGTAATCTCGGCTACATCGCCGCCCAGATACACTACCACGCTCGCATGATTCCCGCTTACTGTCTCCGATTCGCCGGGCGCAACTGTCTCTTCCGTCACAACCACTTTCTCGTTCTTCAGCAGCTCTACTTTGGCGGCGGCAGCGGATCTCGCCCCCGCCAGCGCCATCACCATGAGCGCGAACACCGCAACTGAATATTTGCTTTGCATGCCGATCTCCTGCTGGCGAAAAAGCCCACCTTCATCGCAGTGAAAAATCCCTCGATTCATTTACCTTCCGTAAAACCGGTTAGCCCTCCCTTGATTGAGGACATTGGTCAGGGACTCGACCGTCCAGGGCTGGCTGAGGAAGTCAGGATTCTTCGCCACGATCAACCCGAAGTGCACTACCCCTCCAGGAACTGTCCCGTTGTCCATCGCGACCTGAACCTCCGCCGGGGTCATGACCATGTCCGTGTCAACGAGCAATGCCTGATAAGTGCTGCCTTCAGACTTGTACCAGATATTGCCTGTGTTGGTGTCGCCCAGCACGTACCCCTCGCGCGCAATCGCGTTGGTAAGGTTATTTGTTGCCTGCAGTATTGCGGCCTGTTGTGCCGGAGTCATTGTCCGGAAGTCCGCCGGAGTAATCGGATCAAACCCAGGAAATTTGGTCGTCGCGTTGTCGGCTATCAACGACGCGGGACTATTCGCGGTGCCTGCCTGGTATTCGTGAACCGTGGGCATCTGCACGCCCGTGCCCTTCAGGCGCTCGTACCCGTCATATTGACCCGCGAGCGAGGCTGGACCGTAGCCATAGGTGTCAGGATTGGTCTTGCTCAGCTTGAATACCGTGCCGCCGTTGCCGTTGTAAACATCGGCAAAGCTGCCCTTATCGATAAAACCGCCGAGCTGAACCGGCCCACTTGGGAGTTGGATCCATTTTCCGCCGAGAACCTTTGGGGAATCGTTCAGATCGTTTTGCAGAGCGTCTCCGGTGAGCGGAACGGACGGAGAGGTACCCGGGGCCGTGCCTTCAACAATGGGAGCCAGCACAGGCCCCATGCCGGGCGCGCCGCCGGTTGGTACCGTACCGGTTGGGGTGCCACCCGGCACCGCCGGCAAGTTGCCGGTGCTGGGTATCACCGCCGGCGGGTTGCCGGTGGGCGGACTTGTGCCCGATGTAGTGCCTCCGCCGGGAAGTTGTGGCGGCGTCGCGCCGTTCCCGCCCGGCAGTTGTGGCGGATTGTTGCCGCCTGGCCCGGTGATCTTTGGCGTCGTGCCGCCGGACGACGGGCCCTGCGTGGCATTGGCGGCGCCCTTGATGGCCGCGCCCGCGGCCGCCTTTGCCGCCGGAAGCAGAATGTATTGGCAGATGCGTTTGCCGTCGGTTACGCCGCGGCTGTACGGCGTTACATTGTCACCGATAATCGGCGTGGTCATGTCGGTGTAAAAAGCCTTGAGATAGATCGACTGTCCCGGCTGCAATCCCCACACCTGTGCCGCCTGAACAAAATCTCCCTGCGCAAAGTAGCCCGCGCCCGCGATCAGCCCGGTGAAGTTTGTTTGCAGGCTTTGAATGCAGCTGCCGATGCCATCAACGATTCCCTGCAGATATTGGCCGGGATCAGCGGGCGTGCTCGGCTCTGCCT
>JASHSG010000021.1 GCA_030040935.1 Acidobacteriaceae bacterium
GCGTATATGTAGTCGCCGTTGAGGACGGTTTTTGCGCCCGATGTGGCACTCGGGCCGAATGAGCGGTCTGAGAAGATTTAATCGCGTGCATCGATCTCTCCGGAACGTCACCGAGGCTGAGGCGCCGATTGGAAGAATTGTAGCTCGGGGCTCAGCACGCCCGTGTTTCGAGCGGAGGGAATTGCAGTGAATTGGGGATGAATTCATTCGGCCAAGGGGGCCGCTTTCCCGGTCCCTTTGTGCAAATGCTATGCTTTGGCGCTGGTCAGCGCGCCAAGATCGGCTGCGAGCTTCTCGGTGCTGAACGCTTCGATCACGTCGCCTTCCTTCACGTCGCTGAAGTTGGCGATGCCGATGCCGCACTCCATGCCGTTAGTCACTTCGCGCGCATCGTCCTTGAAGCGCTTGAGCGAGCCGATCTTGCCTTTGAAGACCTGCGCGCCGTCGCGCATCACCCGAACCTCGGCGTCGCGGCGGATCACGCCGTCGGTGACGCGGCAGCCGGCGATGGTGCCGACCTTGGGAATCCTGAAAATGTTCAGCACTTCCGCGCGGCCCAGGTAGTTTTCCTTGAACGCCGGTTCGAGCAGCCCCATCATCGCCAGGCGAATCTCGTCCTGCAGCTCGTAAATGATCGTATGCAGGCGGATCTCGACGTTCTCCTGCTGCGCAAGCTCGGCTGCCTTGCGCTCCGGGCGCACGTTGAAGCCGATGATGATGGCGTTTGAAGCCGTCGCCAGAAGCACGTCGCTTTCGGTGATGGAGCCTACGCCTGAATGCAGCACTTTGACGCGTACCTTCTCCGTCGACATACGCACCAGCGAGTCGGCCAGCACTTCCACCGAGCCTGTAACATCGCCCTTGATGATCAGCGGCAAATCCTTCGCGCCCGTCTGCTTGATCTGCTCCGAAAGGCCCTCAAGCGACACGCGCGAGCTCTTGGCCAGCTGCGCGTCGCGTTCCTTCATCTTGCGATACTGAGCGATGCCCTTGGCCTTGTCGCGGTCTGCCACGACAAGGAAAGTGTCGCCGGCGTCGGGCATGCTTTCAAGGCCCAGGACCTCAACCGGAGTGGAGGGGCCGGCCTCTTCGAGCGCGCGCCCACGATCGTCGAACATCGCGCGAACCTTGCCGAAGGTATTGCCGACTATATAGCTGTCATTGAGGTGCAGTGTTCCATCCTGCACCAGCACGGTGGCTACGGCGCCGCGGCCGCGATCGAGCTTGGCCTCGAGAACGCTGCCCACAGCTTTCCGTCCCGGAGTGGCCTTGGGCGCCTTGATGTCGCTGACCAGGCAGATCATTTCGAGCAGCAGATCGAGGTTCATCCGCTTCTTCGCGGAGACCTCGACAAACACCGTGCCTTCCTGGCCCGCGCCCGCCCATTCTTCCGGAATCAGGCCGCGGTCTGCCAGCTGCTTCTTCACGCGGTCAGGATTGGCTTCCGGCTTATCGACCTTGTTTACGGCCACAATGATCGGAACCTCGGCTGCCTTGGCATGATCGATGGCCTCGAGGGTCTGCGGCATTACACCATCGTCGGCTGCAACCACGATCACCACAATGTCCGTGACCTTGGCGCCGCGTGCGCGCATGCGGGTAAATGCCTCGTGGCCCGGCGTATCGAGGAAGACGATCTCGCGCCCCGAGGCTGGCGAGCCTTCCTTCGAGAACTTCACCTTGTACGCGCCGATGTGCTGCGTTATCCCACCCGCTTCGCCTGCCGCAACGTGCGTTTCGCGAATGGCGTCGAGGAGCGAAGTCTTGCCGTGATCTACGTGCCCCATGACCGTGACCACTGGCGGACGCGGCACCTCGAGCTCGTCGGAGTTTTCAGCCTCGAGCACCTCTTCAATGGCCTGGTTGGCAATCTCTTCTTCGTAGCTGATCACAGTGGCCGCGGCGCCGAATTTAGCTGCCACGTCCTTCACCATCTCCGCGTCGAGAGACTGATTCACCGTGACGAATACGCCTCCCATCAGCAGGGTTGCAATCAGATCCTTGGCGCGGACGTCGAGCTTCTCGGCCAGGTCCTTCACGCTGATGCCCTCAGTGACCGTGATTGCGCGCGTGATGGGCACGGGCTCGGTGCTGTATTGCGCGCCACCAAACCGCGGCGGCGGCACAAAGCCCTTCATCGGGCCTTCCTTCGTCTTGGGATACTGCTGCTTGCCTCGTCCGCGGCCACGGGAGCTGGCGCGCTGCGGACGCGCAGTTTCCGGAGGCGGCGCTGCGCTGCCTGGGCCTGGACGCGCACCGAAACCCGGGCGCGCTCCAAATCCGGGGCGTGCGCCGAAAGCTGGCCGAGCACCGGGAGCACCAGGGCCGCCGGTCCCTGAGAAACCGCCCGAACTGGCGCGCGTGGGATGCTTTGGGCGAGGTCCCCCTGCAAACTGGCCGGGAGCGGCCGGCGCGCCGGCGAATCGCTGCCCGGAACCTGCCGGGCCGCCTGCCGGCCTGCGATCGAAAATCGGCTTGCCACGCTGCAGCCCCGCTCCTGGCGCTGGTGCGGCTGGTGCTGCGATGGATGCTTTGTACACTGGCCGAGGCCCGGTCTGCGGCATCACCATCCGCCGCGGCGCGGGCGCGCCGGCCTTGGCGGTTCTGGCAGGACCGGTTGTGGACTCGGCGGCGATGGCGGAAACAGCACCTGCCGTTCCGCCGCCGGGAGCTTCGGCCACATGCGGCGCAATCGCGCCTTGCTCCGTCACAGCTGCGGACGGAGCCGGAGCTTCAACAACTGGAGGAACAGCAGCTCCTGGTGTCTTAACGGCGATCTTCTCTTCGCGCGCAGCGGGAGACGCGGGCGGCTTCACGACAATGCCCGCCGGAGGGGGCGCGACCACCACAACCGGGCGCGCCGCAGCCGCTGTCCCTGCTGGAGCTTTGGCGACTACCGCGCCAGCGGGCGGACGCGAAGCAATGGCTGGAGCGGCCGGCGGAGGAGAAACGATGGGAGGCGCGGTGCGCGGCGGAGGAGCAATCTTCCTCGGTTCCGGCCGGACCGGCGCGGCTGCAGCGGGCTTGGCCGCAAGGGGAGCTCTGGGTGCGGGCGCTGCGGGCTTGGCCGGGGCAGCCGCAGCCTGCTTGGCCGGAACCCGCGCGTGGTGCGTCTCTTCTTCTTCCTCTTTCTTCTTTGCCTGCAGCGCTTTCAAAACATCGCCAGGCTTGGAAATGTGCGAAAGATCGATCTTGGGAACGATGGCCTCTACGCCGTGACGCCCGGAGGCGGCGCTGGCATGGGCCGCATGCCGGGCTTCATGCGCAAAGTGCGCACGAACCTTTTCCGCCTCGTCCAGTTCGAGGGAACTGGAGTGCGTCTTGCCCCCAGATACACCGAGCTCCGGAAGGACGTCGAGAATTGCTCTTGACTTTACTTCCAGCTCTTTCGCGAGATCATTGATACGAACCTTGCTCATCTGCCTCTTTTCAATGTGCGCCGTTGAATGGCCGCTCAGCTTCTCATTGTTGCCTCATGACACTCAGTCTTTCCCTCAGGTTCCGCGTTTGAGCATCCCTCCCGCGAGCGATGCGTGTCTACGCTTTGTCTTCCTTGAGTCCTTCGCCGTTCTCATTCACTCGGTCTGCAGCCGTTTCAGCTTCGCCGGCCAGAGGAACAATCTCCACCGCCAACCTCGCTGCTGCGTGATCTTGATCCTCTGTCGCGGTCTCTTCCTGGTTGGGGGCAGCGGCCAGGTCTTCATTGGCTTCCGCTGCCCGCACCGTCGCAGCTTCCTCTAGCGCCTCAGCGGAATCTTCAAGCTCCGCTGCCGCGGTGTCAGCCGCCGCTTCGGCTCGGGAGAGTTCCGATTCTGCTTCTCCAGGCGCCGCGGTGTCAGCTGCGGCCGATTCTGCCGCAGAATCTTCCGTTGCACCTTCACCAGCCTCGGCTGTCTGCACAGCTTCAGCCTCTTCAAAACGGCTGAAGTAGTTGCGAACGGCGACACCGATCTTCTCCAGCGTCTTCTCGCCGATTCCCGGTATCTCCTCCAGTTGCTCCGGAGTCATGTCGGCAAGGCCTTCAACGGTCGTGATTCCCGCCGTGATCAGCTTTTGAATAATTCCTTCGCCCAGCTCGCTCACCTGCTCGATTGGCGTGGTGGGAGCGCCGGCCAGAGCCTGCATTTGCTGCTCGACTTCCTGGCGCTTCTCTTCCTCGCTCTTGATATCGATCTTCCAGCCCAGCAGCTTCGCCGCTAAGCGTACATTTTGGCCCTTCTTGCCGATGGCCAGTGAGAGCTGCGTATCGTCGACGATCACTTCCAGCTGCTTATCGGTAAGGTCGGTGATCGAGACGCGGCTCACCTTCGCCGGCTGCAGGGCCTTTTCGGCGAACGTCGTAACTTCATCGCTGAATTCGATGATGTCGATTTTTTCGCCGCGCAGCTCGCGGATAATCGACTGCACGCGCATGCCCTTCATGCCCACGCAGGCGCCCACGGGGTCTACGTCCTTGTCGCGGCTCTGTACGGCGATCTTGGTGCGCTCGCCAGCCTCGCGCGCAATGGCGCGGATGACTACGGTGTTGTCGTAGATCTCGGGAACCTCGGACTGGAACAGGTTCTGCACCAGCTCCGGCGCGGCGCGGCTCACGATTACTTGTGGCCCTTTGGCGGCGCGGTCGACCTTGATCAGCACCACGCG
>JASHSG010000208.1 GCA_030040935.1 Acidobacteriaceae bacterium
CACGCGTGGCTTTTGCCCTGAGGTTCTCCCCCAGCATGAGTCGACCGATGAATCCCTTGGCGGAAAAATAAAGACCTGTGAAATCCATCCGCTTCGGTGAACTCGTGGGCATCATCAATGTCCTTTTGGGGCATCCTTGCAGAAAATGGCGAATCTAGATTCGCGGCGCTTCGCATTTCATCAGATCTATGGAGAAGCGAAAAAGATCATGCGTCATAAATGCGAGAAAGCTTCTTTATCTTGTCTGTAATAGTAAAGCGCAGACAATTCCGCTTCTTCCGTCGCAATCGGGCACTTGAAGCGGAGCATTTAGAACTGAAAATACAAGAATACCTTCGTCTGCTGGAGAGACATAAGAGAAACCGCGAGCAATAAACCCAGCGCCAGTGCCCAGCGCACCGTGGGCTGCCACAGTAACCATCGCGGCCCCTCGAGCTTGGTTTCGGTTAGGGTTGGCGAGAATTTTCCCATGATCATCTGACTGTTCGGCAGCGCCCAAACAATGAAGAGCCGCAGGATCAAACTTGCCGGCGCCACAGTGCTATCCTCGGAGGGAACTGCGAGGATATGGTGCGTTTTTGTCAGAAATATGTGTATCGAATGAAGATGTCCGAGCGCCGTCATCAAAGTATTCGGCACAGGAATCGGATCCACGCCGTGCAACCCAATCATCCCTCCAAACATCGCGAACGCCGCACTGACAGACGCTGCGCGGAACATAACTTGGGTGGCAACCACCGCAACATAGGTTAAGACCACGCTGAAACCCGCGATCACAGAGCCAAAAAGCGCCTCACGGTTCTTCGCGCTCAGCTTGGGACCGAACCAGCGCCATGCATGGTTGATGATGAGATATGCGCCGTGCATCAACCCGAAGACGAGGAATTGAAGTCCGGCGCCATGCCAGATTCCCGCAAGCGTCATAGTGATCAGAATTGGGATCAATACCAACGAATTAAAAGCGCCAACCGTCTTAGCGTTGAGATTCGGGGCGCCTTGCGCCGCACGTAGCCGGCGGCGGTTAAGATAGAGACCTATTGGATTGTAAAGCAACGAGGTCAAATATAGAGTGAGAGTGATATGCCAACGCTTCCAAAACTCGATAATGCTTCTTGATCTGTAGGGGGAGTTAAAATTGATTGGAAACTTGATCCCGAACATGTAGGCCAACCCAATGGCCATGTCCGAGTAGCCGGAAAAATCAAAATACAGTTGCAATGAATAGGCGAGTGCATACGACCAAGTCGCAAACATCGCAAAATCGCCCGGATGTGCAAATCCGATTTTCACCACATCGGCCAGCGGATCAGCTAAAAGAACCTTCTTTGCCAATCCGATGATGAAATAACTAGTTCCGATGGAAAGATTCTTAGAGTGTAATCGATAGGTATCGGGATTCAGCAATTGCGGCCCGATCTCACGGATATGCAGTATCGGCCCGGCTATCAGGTGAGGAAATAAGGTTACAAATGCGGCATATCGGACGAGATCGAGATCCTTTCCCCGACCGTGCTCGCAGTCAACCAGATATCCAATTTGAGTGAAAGTGAAGAACGAAATGCCCAGGGGCAGAATGATGTTGAAGTCGAATCGTGAGGGAACCAATGAAATCGAATGTCCCCATGACAGAATCGGCCCCAAGTATTTGAAGGAAAAAAGGACAACGAGATTCGCTGTAACCCCAGTTACGAGCAGACGTTGGCGGCGCTTTCGATCCTCGTCCCTCTCGCGTTTAAACATCGCTCTTCCAATTGCGAAGTTAAACAGGATAGAGCAAACCAGCAAAATCACAAAAGCAGGGTTCCAAGCGGCGTAGAAGGCCAGCGATGTTAGCACTAACCAGCCGACTGCGTAATCTGCCCCCAGTTTGGCCACGAGGTAGTACCCCGCGAGCGCAATCGGAAGAAAGATGAAGAGAAAGCTATAGGATGAGAATACCATTAGAAAGCTAGGCGATTCCGGTCACAACTCGCAAGAGGTTGAGTCTCCCGGACGTCTCAGAATTAGTTGACTTGGATCGCTTTGACCTTGGTTTCGAATTATCGTTCGCATTCCATTGATTAATGCTCACCGTTGAGGATCCGCGCTGGAATCGTTCGCTTCCTCGAATCCGCTGGATCTGCTCCTGCAATCAATCCTCACTTTTGACTGGTTTGGGCCGCTGTCGCCAGACGAAAGCCACCACAGTTTAGCGTCATTCCCTTGGGGATTGATTCACCTCTCCTAAAACGCAGCAACTGCGCCGTCATGGCGTTCATGCCCTGTTCGTTCAAATGAAGAGAGTTCGCGAAACACGAATCATCGAGAGTGGCGTAATCCGTAATGTCAAACAGTTGAGCACCGCATTGTTCGGCGACATTTCGAAACTGTTCCTTGCGGTCAGCGATAACATCGCGAACTCTTGGGTTTTGTTCGACGACGTCGGGTAGAACTGGCCCCAGTACTATGGTGAAGGGAAGACCCTCTTTGCGGACGTCTCGGCAGAATCGGAGGAGATCGCTCATGCAGCGCGTACAGTGAGGACTCAGATCGAGAGCTTCGCTAATTCCAGCATGGGGCCCTGCGGCGCCCACGTTCATTTCCAGTGGCACAGCACCCGTCCTGGTAAAGACCATTGAGGTAGGTGATGTCCGGCTGTGATACTCGCTCCAGTTTTTCCAATACGACATTAATCCCGAGATGTCGCGATACTTGAACTCTTCCGCCATTGTCATCCTGCCCAGAACGTAGCGGCGAAAGACTGGCGTGGGCACTTCGACATCCGAACGGTACGCATCCCGCATTTCCACCGGGCTTGCGGCAAAGATAACCCCACGTACCGGGTAAAGATCTGCAAAACGTTGGTAAAACTGTTCCGAGCTCGGCACTGAGATGCCGTTAGCTCCCAGGTTGATAAAGGGACGCATTTCTTCGTCTTCGAGCAGGTCGCTGTCAATGTCGTTGAGCGCGATACTGGCTCCACTAACTACAGTGACGGGCGCCGGACCGGGCCGATGCTCCCGGAGAAAGCGCATTTTCTCGTTCAGCGGCAGATTCGACGTGAAAAAGGGTGCAATTCCAAGTGACAGACATGTAAGTTCCACGACAGCACAGATGCCCAGCGCCGTCGCCAGACAGGTGATGATATTGCGGCCGAAGCCATGCTCGCGATCAGTTTTCATGGGCGGTGTAGCGGCGCTTCTAGCGATCTCTGTTCACGCGATGGACTCTGGCCTTCTCTTCTCTCGATAATGTACCGCGCGGTGCGCGAGTCGGGGATTCGCCCACGTCAAAAGCCATTTCGTTGCAATATTGAAGCTCGGATCCAATCGCATCGCGCGCGATATAGCTTTGCGCGCCTTCCCGTATTGTCCCGTCATTAAATACCAATTCGCCCAGCCGCTGTGGATTGAGCCCAACTGCTTTTGAA
>JASHSG010000209.1 GCA_030040935.1 Acidobacteriaceae bacterium
ATTTATCCGATCATCGGCCACTGGGCGTGGGGCCCCGACGGTTTCCTCGCAACGATGGGATCGTCGGGCTATTTTCTGCCCAACCTCGGCCAGAGCTTTCATGACTTCGCCGGCTCAACAGTTGTTCATACCATCGGAGGCTTTATCGCTCTCGCCGGGTCGATTGTTTTGGGACCGCGGCTTGGACGCAAATTCAAACGCGATGGCGGCGGCCCGATGTTGCCGCACGATCTCACCATCGCCGCTTCGGGCGGCTTGATCCTCTGGTTCGGATGGTATGGATTTAATCCGGGTTCTACCCTGTCGGCTATGGACTTTGGAGGAATCGGCCGTGTCGCAGCAAATACAACGCTGGCCGCGTGCGCCGCCGGTCTTACCGCGATGATCTACGCCTATTTCCTCAGCAAGAAATGGGATGTGGGCTTCACCGTCAATGGATTTCTTGCTGGATTGGTCGCGATTACCTGCCCGTGCTATTGGGTCAGCCCGACCGGCGCAATCCTCCTGGGCGGCATTGCAGGCGTGATTGTGGTTGCCGGAGTCGAGGTGCTTGAGTGGCTGCGCATCGACGATCCCATTGGCGCGGTTCCAGTCCATGGCTTCTGCGGCATCTGGGGAACATGGTCGCTCGGGCTCTTCGCGTGCGGAAAGTACGGCGCGAGCGGGCCCACCGGTCCAGATAATTCCGCAGCGCTGAACGGCCTCTTTTACCATGGCGGTTTCACTCTCCTGAAGGCGCAGATGATCGGGAATGGCATCATCACGCTCTCGACGTTCGGCGTTTCGCTGGCGCTGATGTATCTGGTGAATCTCACCGGCACTCTGCGTGTATCGGAAGAGGGTGAACTCTACGGACTCGACCTGCATGAACATGGCATTCCCGCCTACCCGGAGTATGTGATTTCAACCCTGGCAGCTCCGGCTGGGACGCCAAAAGATCTTACCGTCACTCAGCCGTCTGGACTTGGCGCGCCTTTGAAGGTCAGTGCTGGTTAACAAGTGCCGCGATCAGGCCGAAGAGAGGAAACCTATATGACGAAGGTTGAAGCAATCATCCGGCCCAACAAATTTGAGTCGGTCAAGTCGGCACTCATCCAAATTGGAATCGAGGGAATGACAGTTTCCGAAGTCCGCGGACATGGCCGTCAAAAAGGACATACCGAGGTCTTCAAAGGGCGGGAATACGAGGTCGATCTTCTTCCCAAGATCAAACTCGAACTCGTAGTTCAGGATGAGGTGGCGGAGAAGGCGGTCGATTCCATTTTGACCACTGCATACACGGGCGCAATCGGCGACGGCAAGATCTTTCTGTACAAGCTCGGCGATGCAATTCGCATCCGGAGCCGTGAACGCGGAACGACAGCCATCTGAACCACGCAATCTTCTGGAGCCTCGAATGCCGTTTTTCTCTCCCAATCCTTCGTTTGAGACTTACAGGCAGAACTGGGATTCAGGACGTGGACTGAGGCTGGCGGAACACTTTTGTAACGTCAGCCACTTTCTTTGCCGCATGCGCAGGCAGTTGCGCTTTGGCGAATTCAGCCGGGCTCATCTCACGCTCCTGCGTCTGCAGTTGCTTGGCGATGCGGTGGAGTGCGATTGGGTCGCACGGCCGCCCGACCCTTGGGATGTAGATCTTCCGAAACGTGCTGCCATGCGACATGCGTCGCTACAGGCTCTTCGCGACGCCATCGATGTCCGTTCCGCACTATTCCATTCGTTCCCGGTGATCGAAACCGCGTATCTGCGGGTTTTTCGCGATCTCCCAGCTCAGGACCGCGAGATCATCGTCGCTGGTTGCGTTCAGCGCAACGATAATGCATCGCGTTGGGTTCACTCTCTGGCGATGAGGGCGCGAATTCTCGGCTTTCGTTTTGATCTCGATGGCGAAGTTCTGCGCGAGCTTCCTGAAGGCCAGCGGGAGTTGGCACGATTCGAGTTTCAGCTTCACTAGCCGATTGGTAACTGTCGCTGCCTATCGGGTACATGCGTGCCAGTGGGGCCCTTGGCTCGCTCGCACATCTTCACCAAGTCGGCCAGCGAGTTCGCGCGCATCTTTTCCATTACCTGTCGGCGATGAAGCTTCACAGTGATTTCGCTCAGGTTCAGGTCGGCTGCAATCTGCTTGTTCAGAAGGCCTGCCGTCACCATCGACATCACTTCCTTTTCGCGAGGGCTCAGAGAGTCGATGCGCGCGCGAATTTCAACCAGCCCCTGCTCCTGCGCCCGCTTCGTTCCGTCGAGAACAAAAGCTTCGTTCACAGCCTGCAGGAGTTCTTCCTTCTTGAAGGGCTTGGCGAGAAACTCGACGGCACCCGCTTTCATTACTTTGCGGACCATGGGGATATCGCCGTGAGCCGTCATAAAGATGATGGGAAGATCGACGCCCGCCGTGCGCATCTGCTCCTGCAATGCAATGCCGCTGATGCCGGGCAGCCGCGCATCAAGCAGCAAGCAGCCTGCGCCCTTTCCGGTCCACATGTCCTTAAAGGCTTCCGCGGAAGGATAGGACTGCGTCGGGATTCCGACCGATTCGAGCAGATTCGCGAGCCCCTCGCAGATCGAAGAGTCGTCCTCGACGATGAAGACAGTCTGCTTCGACTCCGGCTGCGTTTTGGCTGCTTCGCTCATATTTGGGTCCGAACCGTAAATTGAAAGACGCTGCCTCCGCCTGGGCTGTCCTCAGCCCAGATTCGACCGTCGTGCAGATCGATAATGCTACGGCAAATCGCAAGTCCCATGCCGGCGCCGCTCGGTTTCGTCGTAAAAAACGGATCGAAGATGCGTTCCCTGACTTCATCTGCAATGCCGCGGCCACGATCCTCAACAACGATCAAGGCCTCTTCGTCGGAATTGCGAACCGAGCGGATTGTCAATTCCCTCGGAGGCGGAATATTCGTCATCGCTTCCATCCCGTTCAGCACAAGATTCAACAAGACTTGCTGGATCTGAAGCGGATCGACGGTGAGCTTGGGCATGTTTTGTTCCAAGCTCATGCGGACCGCGACGTCGTGCCGGATGGCTTCGTCGTGGAGCAGCCGCTCGACCTTGCGGATCAGCTCATTGATATCGGTCAATTCCCTTGTAAGGGCCTCCTTGCGGAACAACGCGCGAACGCGGCTGATAACGGCACTGGCGCGCTCGCTTTCCTGAACGATTTTCTCTGCCGTTGCGGAAGCTTTTCGAACATTGAGTGCATCTTCGCGGAGCCACTCGCGGCAGGCATAAGCGTGCGTAACTACGGCTGTCAGCGGCTGGTTCAGTTCGTGTGCGATGGATGCGGCCATTTCAGCCATACTGAGTAAGTGGGATATTCGCGCGTGTTCTTCTTGCGCTTCAGCGAGTCGCTGCTGCGATTGGTGTTGCTCTTCAATGTCGATATGGATCTCGTACCATCGCGCAACAGCTCCATCGCCGGCAAATTGCGGGACGGCCCGCACCAGGAACCATCGATAGTTCCCATCGGCGCTGCGGATACGTGCTTCCGTTGCGAAACTGCTTTTAAGCTGCAGTGCTCTCTGCCACATCAGCCGGATAGCCGACGCATCCGTTGGATGAAAGACCTTGAAGAACGCGCCGCCACGCAGGCCATCCATCTGTTCCCCCAGGTACGCAAGCAGGTGCCCGTTGCAGTACTCCACGGACCCAGTTGCGTCCGTCCGCAGGATTTGCTGTGGAATCGCCTCCGTCAGATTGCGTAGCTGCCGCTCCCTTTCCTGAATCTCGTGGTTCGATTCTTCCAGGTCAGCCGTCCGCTCGCGGACTCGTTCTTCAAGTTCGTCGCGAGCAGTGCGGACAGCGTTCTCGGCGCGTTTCCTCGCCGAGCTCACGACCGTAATAGCGATTGCGCATACGATGAACGCGGTGAAGAAGCTTTGTGACTCCTTCGAAATCGACATCGAGAAAACCGGTGGAATAAAGAAATATCCCACCACGAGAGCCGAGAGGCCGACGGCGACGAATCCGGCCACCATGCCGCCGAACCATGCGCTGCCCATGATTGCGCCAAAGAAGAGGAACACGAATGGATACGCAATCGCATGCTGCAAGGGAAAGGTCCAAAGCAGCGCGACAAGCACAAATACGACCGCAATACTGGTCGGAGTCAGGACCTCCCTGACGAGGTAACTCGGCATGCGTGCTGCGATTGATTCACCCATAGCCGCATCATAAACGGAAAGGTATGAACGCTTCGGCGGACCTTATGGTAGAACGCGAGCAACGAAAGTTTCGAACCGAAATCCAGATTTAAGTAAAATGCCTCAAATCTGACAGAATTCATAGGCTCACGTTCGGCGGCGTGCACCAATTCCAGCGCCCAAAGGTTTTTCCGCGAAGGTGGCTCGCCTTCTGAGACAGCTTTCTAGCGAGTTGTAACTCGTTCTGAGCGAATAACCGGCAAACCAGAGCTGAGCCAATTCTTCTGCATTTCAGAGCTAGGAAAGGATCGGCGACCGTACTCTCACAATGCCAGTGATACCATGAGCAAGCACGAATTGGAGGGGGTTACATGGTGACTGCACGTCGTTGTCTCTGGGGCTCCTCGGTGCTGGCCACGCTCATCGGCGTACTTGTTCCACAATCGGCGATGTCACAGTCTAAACAAACGCCGAACCCCTACTACAGTGTGGCTTGTGTCAAGGCGAAACCCGGTAAAGGCGCGGACTTGTCCACTTTTGTCAGCGGGGATCTGCGCAAATTCGAGCAGGCGGAAGTGGATTCCGGAAGGCTCACGCATTGGGCCGCAATGCGCGCCGTCGTGCCCGCTGGAACTGAAGTGGAGTGCGATTACCGCATGGCCTCTTACTATCCTGGCCTGCCGGCGGAGCCCATGAGCGACGATCAGACAGCCGCTGTCCTCAAGAAGGCCGGCATCAACATGATCTCTCAGCAGTGGGCCAATCGCCTCGGTGAAGTCGGTTCCCTAGTTTATTCGGGCGTGTACCAGCGTGCGGCAACAGTGGGCGGTGGCAAAGAGGGCGACTATCTCGTCATGACCGAAATGAGCGTCCCCAACGTCGATGACTGGATAGCTCACGAGAAAAAGCTGTGGCAACCGCTGTTTGAGGACGCAGTAAAAGATGGCGCGATGGACGGATGGCACGCTGCGGTTGAGGTTTTTCCGCACGGTGCCGAAGATCTTCACCGCTTTTACACAGTCAACATCTACCCCAACTGGAGCTCAGTCTTTACCTTCTTCGGACCCAGCTTCCAAGACCGCTGGCGGAAGGTCAATCCGGATGTCCCCATTGCTGACGGAATGGCAGAGGAACGCAAGGTCGAGACCATCCAGCACACTTACGTCTACAAACTGGTGGTTCTCATTCAGCCCTCGAAATAGTCCGGGCTCGCCAGACATTGTGAAGTTCTTCAAACCATGCGTTCCGGGCCAATCACCGGCAATACAGAAATAACCTGGCAGAATCGATGCTGGGTGTGCCAATAATCCGCCCCAAAGAAGTGGTCGATTGAGAAATTTGCTGTAGATGATTTTGTAGCTGCAGATGCCTCTAGAAGCAACAAATAACAATTGGATTCCACGAAGCGTCGGCAAGCTATTCAATCAAAACCAATTACAAGCAACAGGTTTTCATAGATTTCATTAATGGAAGAAATCTGGTTCGGGACCAGGGGGTCGGAGGTTCAAATCCTCTCTCCCCGACCATCCTTAGAATCAACCACTTGCAACAAATCTCGCGGTACTGAAAAGTATGTGCCAAGGGTGTGGTCCGCGAAAAATCGAACCATAGTTCTTGTTGCTCGCTTTTAGCAGTTAAGACGTTCAAATTTCCGCGAGTTTGGATCGCGAAGTACTCTAAGCTATCTCAAACGAAATATGAGATGTTTGACTCGGACGGAGTTTTGGCGAGGCACAAGGATGCATGTTCGGCGTCCCGTCGATCGACTGCCTGCTGCAATCTTAGTGAGTCGCGAACTCGCCGCTTGGAAATCACGCCTCACCGTAAGGATTCCAATCTCAGGCGCCGTTTTACATCGAAGCGAAAACGGCCTCGGCCTATAGGAACGATTTGCAAAAAGTCGCAGCGTTCCTCGATGCGGCGGCGTAACAGAATCAGCCGGGTTTCGAGGTTGTCCTTGAAGTCTGGCAACTGCAAGCTCGAATCCAGCCGGATTTCCTTATTTGTAAATTCACAGCGTCCATTGGACAGATAGGAGGAGACGATTTTCCGCATGATGCGCCCTGGCACGCCCTTTACGAGATAGGCGTCATCAATAAAGACACTGTCATCCGACTCATAGTGCCTAATCACGGAAGACGGGCCCGTTGAAATTGCGATTCTGGGATCATCGCGTCGGGGTTCCTCTGGTTCCCTGGCAGCTTTTAGGCGAATCATGGCCATGGTGACCGCGATTTGGCGGGCGGCAACCAGCGCCAGCCGCTCATCCAAATCCGCGAATCGCCCCGCTTGCTCACTCTGTAAACACAAGACGCCTAATAGATGATTGTGGGCGAGCAGAGGAACGGCGAGCTGACTGCATGCGCTCGCCAGCCCGGGTAGAGGGATTTCGCGTTGAAGCGAGCGATCATCGGTTTGGCTCTCGATGCCGGTGCGCACCAGGCGCGAGTAGATCATTTCACGAGCAAGATTTGGATTGCGTATCGGAGAACGCTGCGCGGCCGCAATGCCGATGATGCCCTCGCCGATTGCGACCTCTGAGCCTACGCCCGAAACCGGAAATCCGTGGCTGGCGATGGTGAAAAGCCGCTTGTCTTCCTCGTCGGGAACAAGAACGAAACTGTGATCATACCCGAACAGTGAAGAGAGTCCTTCGAGCGAGGTGGTAAGCAGAGCGTCGAGATCGTTACAAGCAGCAAGACGTTCTGTGAGCGCGTCCAGTCCTCGCAGGTGGTCTGCAATGGGCACTTGAGCTTCGACTGGAAAATTACCCGGCACTGGCCGGCAGCCGAGAACCCGAAAGATGTCGGCGCCGCGCAACGAGAAGATATGGGACATTCCGATCTGCGAGGCAACTGCGTCCAGATTGACGCGAAGGCGCTCGAAAGCGTGGCCCTCGGTCAATGTGGCCTCATAGACAAGGTCGAGTTGGAACTGCCGGAATGTTGCAGGTTCGACTACGAGTACCTGGGCCTTTGGGTTCTCAAGGAGATTGTTTCGCGATTTGTTGAAGAATTGGAATGAAAGGGCAACGTGATTTGAGTCCACTCGATGGACGACCGATAAGTAGGTGATGTTCGGCGTGCCGATCGCCGAGCAGGTGCAAAACGGGCTGGGGATAACGCCCTCGAAGCAGGTTTCGATGTCTTCAAGGCGAACGGACGGGATCAGCGTTCTACTCACAGCACGCCTCCGGCGCCCGGTCCCGGCGTCTGCTCGAATGCCTCTTGCACGATGAAACGGATTCTGACAAGGTCGGTGTTGAGGATCCTCGATCCGATTTCGAGCGGAATGCCGTGCAATTTCGCCTGTTCAGCCAAGATTCTCTTTTGGCGCTCGACCGCTTCCCAGTCCTGGGAGGTAACCTCGCCGGATTCCAGAAACCTTCCTTTCAGCTGGACGGTCTTGTAAGTCACGGTCTGATGGAATGTAACAGCCACCTCTTCATGTTCCCCAAGGTTCTCTAGCGTTTTTGCTCCCGCCGAGAGCGAAATGCACAAGTCGATGGTATGGCCGTCGGGCAGGATCGTCGGCCCCCAGCCTCGGGTGATTTCCGGAGTCAGAGCCGCGTCGCGCGTTCCGACGAGGATCGTTCCGACGTTTTCAAGAATATGGGCTCTGATTCCGTCGCTGATTTTGAGGAAAGGAGAGGACGAAAACACCTTCCACCTCGCAAAGCCAAGGTACCACCGCAGAGAAAGCATCCGTTAGGAAATATTTAGGAATCGCTTAAGGACTATTTAGGGACGGCCATTTCCTCGTTGGGCTATTTTCTTTGGAGGAGGAACGAGACAATGTCACTCTCAATCATTCAATGCATGGAAGAGGACCTGGAGTTGGAGGCGCAGCGGACCGCTAACTCGGAAGAGGCTCCTAACAGAACCGCTCGTATGCCGCACCCTGACCCGAACGGCCCACCCGATCGCAGACCAATCAAGCTTGGAGAGGTGTGGGGAAATCCAATCACTGGCGAATACGGAAGGGTTCTGGAACTGCCCTGGCATAACCAGCAGGGCCGCCTGGTCGCCGAGTTGATGGCGCTTGCAGGTGCGCGTGTCATGGGCGAACACTACCACCCAACTATCACTGAATACTTCACGCCGCTTGAAGGCGAACTCACCGTGAAATGCAACGGACAAACTCGCGTTCTGCGGGAGGGCGAAACGGCTGTGGTTGAGCCCGGCGTCTGGCACGACTGGTGGAATGCAAGCGATTGCGATATTCGGGTCCAAGTCGAAATCACTCCCGGTGAACGCTTCCTGCACATGATTGAGACCCTATTCGGTCTCGCCCGGCTCGGCTACGCAGACAGCAAAGGCATTCCACGCCCACTTCAACTCGCGTTGTTTGCACGTGAATTCAGCGACGTGATGGTGCTCCGCAGGCCGCCGAGGCTGGTTCAGCATGTGCTCTTCGGGGCGCTCGGACTCATCGCACGCTGCCGAGACTATCGTGCAACATACCCTCAACTCTCACGCACCGTACTGGCCCCGCGAGTTTAGCGCTGTACGCCAACACCTCTGGACGCAACCGAAGGGAGCCCCGTTGGGATTGCCCTCTCGACAACTTCCGGATTTAATACATTGGAGGTCGATGATGAGCGCGTTATTGGGCAGTCACGATCGCAGGTTCGACTATCATCCCGTCATCGGGATGCAATGGGAGCATACCCGGGTTGCTGCGGAACCTTCCGGCGAGCGTTTCGAATCAACGAACTGGCTCGACGCACGCATGCCTGGACCACCAGTCCATTTGCATCCGAATGCCGAGGAGAGCTTCGAGGTGCTCCAAGGGTCACTCGACATTTTCGTGAATGGGAAGTGGACAACATTACGACCGGGCGAAACCGCGGTTGTTCCGCCCGGCGTGAAGCACACGTTTCGCAACGGTCAAGAGGCAACGAAAGCCATCGTCAGGATTCGACCTGCCGGGAGATCCGAGGCATTCTTTCGCGACATGCATAGGCTGATCCGGGAGGGCAAGGCAAAGCGTTTCCCGCCCAAAGAGCCGCGTACAGCCATATACGCAGCGATGCTCTATGACCGTTACCCCGATTTCATCCGTGCGACCGGTATCCTTAGCGTAGCCTTTAGGGTGTTGGCTTTTGTCGGGAAGACGCTTCGATTCGATTCTTAGCCTTGAATCTGACCTGCCCCCGAAATCCGCACAGAACCGAATATGAGATCCGGCTGCGCAGAGGGCCAATATAGACGACGAAAGCTTCTTTTTCATTCACTCTTCTCGAGTTTGTTACGTGCATTTCGCGCATCCGGACGCGTTCTCTAGAACAGTATTCCTGCCACCATCCTGGCGATTTCCTGAGCTTTATCCTCAAGAGCTTCTTGCGTGAATGCGGGATCATTCCCCGATCCGTCACTGATTGATACGGTGAATATTTGATCGCGAACGCGGCCGACCACCAATTCACCGTTCGATTTATGAACATTGCTGACACATATAAGGGCTTCATTCCCCACACCCTTCAGGGATAGCCCGGCGGCAGTGCACTTAGACTCGTAAGGCGCCATTTCCTTGCCGGCATCTTCCGGTTTGCTTGCCTTGATCACTGCAATTCGCAGGGTATTGCTCTCGGCTTTGTCCTTATATTGGAATACGCAAATCCCGGCGCCAGCAGGAGTGCTCTTCGCCTCGACCGTTACAGGCCCTCCGAGTACACCGGTTGCCGTTGCATTGTTCAGCCATGGACAAGGGCTCTGTGCACTGCACGCTGCCGGGAGCAGCGAAAGGGCGCATAACGCTATCGACGCCCACTTTCCAGCCGCGCATTTCTCGTGCTGGATTCTCAAAATCTCGCTCCTTCTCCGTATGGCGTAATCAGCGCAAAGACGAGCCTTGTCCTAACGCTCCCATCTTTCCGCTCGATGTGCCACCGCGGTACCGATCGCGTTGAGTATCGCGACTGCGGGTATTCGGCGTCTTGGTTCCATCGGATGACTTGCCTGCCGATCCAAAGACTGAAGATTTTGCTCAGCTGCTCGACGCCACAGTTTTCAATGTGGCATCGGGGCACTTTTTTTCATCCTTTCGACGGAGGCGCGGCCAGCGGAGCAGGGTTAAGCTCGTGGTGCGGCGTCGGCTTCCTTGGCCGGTTTTCGACTCCCACACATCCGCTCGATCGGCCCTGCGATGGGCGACAAACCATTTATTCAGAAAGGGAAGCCTCGCGATGCCGCAAGGCGGCAGGAGCTTGCGACAGGCCGGCGATGAGGAATTCGGTCAAGCCACTCAAGCGACTCATTAACGAATGCAGCGACACAAGTCGACGTGAGTGGACTGACGAGGCACGCACGATCCTGGAGGCGGTTCGGGGCACTCGGAGGCCGACGAAGTGGAAGGTTAGACGCACCATAGCAGAAGCAATTCTTAAGAAGATTGTTGTTCCGTCCCTGGCAGATTCCGGTTGGCAGCTGAGCACGGCACAGGCCGATGGTCCAGGCTGCGATGTACTTTTGGAGCGGGACGTGGCAGTGGCCCGCATTGAAATTGTGCTTCTCCAGCCCGTTACCGCAAGATTCAAGCGAATCTACCGCGAACAACAATCCGACGGCGAATACGTGTTGGAAATGCAGAGAAAGGCGCCGCAAACGGCCGTGAAAGTTGCGGCGAAGGCAAGATCGCGCCAAACCGCTTCCGTCAGCGCTGCGATGGGGCGCTGCTATCGCTTTGGCGAATTCGATATTCTCGCCGTCAACACGCACGCAGTGGGCCGCATATGGACGGACTTCCGGTATACATTGTCCACCTCGCTTCTCCCCCACTCAGCTGATCCGTCGCACATCAACCCGGTTCAATCGGTGCCGCTACGGCCGGACGATATCTGGACAGACGACCTCGGCGTGTGCCTTGAGTGGTTCTCAAGAACCAATCAAGGCGCGGCGGCTCCGCATCGCAAATGAGCAACTTACAGGCATAGCGCGACTGGGCGATTTTCTTCAACCGTTCGGCGGATGTGGCCACTTCTCTCTCCCTGATACGATTCCGCGGAGGTCACAAAAATCCCCATGTATAAATCGCTTGGCTGGATGCGGGTGCGTGTCTGGGCGTTTGCAGGAATAGCGGCGGTCCTTCCGTTATCGGCATTCGGTCAGTTACAAGAACAAACAATTCATGCTCCATCGCAGAGTGCGGACAGCCAGCCCGCGCCGCAGGGAGGTTCGGCGACGGCCGGTGTGTTCGCGCCCGTGCTCGATTCGGAGCACCGGCCGATCACAGCGGGCGGATTCGTCAAGACGGGACCAGTTATCTTTGAAGATGTTTCGGCGCAGGCCGGCCTGACAAGCTGGCATCACACGATGGGAACGCCGGAGAAAGAATACATTATCGAGGAAACTGGGTCGGGTGTCTGCCTGCTTGATTACGATCACGACGGCTGGATGGATATCTATCTCGTGAACGGCTCAACTTATGATGCGATGGATGGAAAGGCAGAGCCGCCACACGCCGCGCTGTTTCACAATAACCACGATGGGACGTTTACGAACGTCGCCACGTTTGCCGGAGTAACCAACGACCGGTGGGGGTACGGGTGCGCCGTTGGAGATTACGACAATGACGGCTGGCCCGACTTATACGTAACGAACTTTGGCAAGAATCGCCTTTATCACAATAACCACGACGGGACATTTACAGACGTCGCAGACAAAGCAGGCGTGACTCTGGGCAATTGGTCGACGGGCGCGAGTTTCGGGGACTATGACGGGGACGGACGCCTCGACCTGTTCGTGCCTGGATATGTTCACTACGATATGGCGCATCCGCCTCACGCGGGTACAGATTCCGCGCGCATGGGATTTTGCCAGTATCGCGGGATCAATGAAAGCTGCGGGCCACGGGGACTTGAAGGCGAGCCCGACCATCTGTTCCACAACAACGGCGACGGAACGTTTACCGACGTGAGTGAGAAAGCCGGAGTAAGCGATCCAAAACATTACTACGGCTTCAGTTCGACATTCGTAGATGTGAATAACGACGGCAAAGTGGATTTGCTGGTTGCGAATGACTCTTCCTCCAACTATCTGTACATCAACAATGGCGACGGCACATTCGAAGATGCGAGTTACTATTCCGGCTTCGCGCTGAATCGCTCTGGCCGTGAGACGGCATCCATGGGTTTGGGTGTCGGTGATTACGAGAACACCGGGCAGGTAGGGCTCTATACCACAACCTTTTCCGACGATTACAAGACCCTATTTCAGAACAAGGGTAACGGCAATTTTTCTGAGATTACTGCAAGAACAGGAATAGACGAGGTAACGTATCCGTTTCTAAGCTGGGGCACAGAGTTCATCGACTACGACAACGATGGCTGGAAGGATATATTCCTTGCCAACGGACATGTGTTTCCTGATGCAGGTCAGCATGACTGGGGAACCAGCTACGCCGAGCGTCCATTGCTTTTTCATAACGTCGACAGGGGGAAGAGATTCGAGACCATGCCGGCCGTTGAGGGCACCGGGCTGGCCGATGTTGTCCCTGCCCGCGGAGCGGCTTTTGGCGATCTGTTCAACGACGGCAAAATCGATGTGGTTATGAACTGCATGGATCACACTCCTGTTTTGCTGCGAAATGTCAATCCCGACCACAACCATTGGGTGGGTATCCAGCTTGTCGGTGGTTCCGGAAGCCCCCGCGATGCGGTTGGCTCCACGGTCTATCTGACGGCCGGCGGAATTCGCCATCGCGAGGACGTAATGAGCGGAGGAAGTTACGAATCCTCGAACGACCAGCGACTTCACTTTGGTCTGGGACAGTCCACCAAGGTGGATTCGGTCGAAATTCATTGGGCCAGCACAGAGACGGTGGAGCAAGTTAATCTCCCCAGGGTCGATCGATACTTTGTTATCGAGGAAGGTAAAGGCGTGATACCCAGCGTCTACGACGGCATCGCGAAACAAACATCGCCGGCTAAGTGACGAGCTAGGCCACCATCGGTAACTTAGGAGTGCACTGTGAGAATTGCACCTCATCACGATGAGCAAAGTCTTGCGGCGCTTATCATGCGAGACAGCGAATTCGTCGCTTTCCTGGTTCTAATGATTATTAACGCGTTGCTCTCGTCCTCCGGAGCGGCGCAGGACCAGAACGTCGCGCGCAAGCAGTATTCAGACAAAATTGCATCCACTTACAACTATCGCTTCGGCGCTGACCTTCCTTTCGCGCCCGGCAACCCGGAAGTGCAAGGCGGCGGATTTATTCAGCCCGGAGCTTTCCCTGACGCGACCTATTGCGCTCACTGTCACCAGCAGGCGTATCACATGTGGCGTCAGGCGCTACACTCGAACTCCTTTCGCGAGCCGTTTTACCGCACAAGCGTGAATCTTCTCAATAAAACCAAGGGGATTGAATTCTCGCGGCACTGTGATAGTTGCCACAATCCAATTGGCGTGGTCAGCGGTGCCCTCACTGAAAATTCGCAAGTGGACAGGAAATTCGATGACAATGGCTTGACCTGCATGGTTTGTCACTCCATCCAGGGACTCAAGTCAACCAGCGGCAACGGCGGGTACGTCATGGGCATCCCCTCGGTGATGGTCGATGAGGACGGCAAGCGCATTCCAGGAGAAGTTCCCTACGACGTGATCCTAAAAAACCCCGAACGTCATTCCCGAGCTGTGATGCAAAGCTTCTATCGGACCCCCGAGTTTTGCGCCGCCTGCCATAAGGCCAACTTACCGGAACACCTGAATGACTATAAGTTCCTGAGCGCGTTTACCGTTTTTGATGAATGGCAGAACTCGAAATTCTCCCACCGGAATCCTTTGACCTTTTATACCGGAGAGTTCAAGACCTGCCAGGACTGCCATATGAAGCGCGCTCCCAACGAGCTGTCGGACTACGGGGCGAAAAATGGAACTTTTGCGTCACATAGCTGGGTCGCCGGGAATACCGGGGTACCCTTCTACTACGGATTCGATGAGCAACTTGATAAGACCATCAAGTTTCTTCAGGCAGGCGATTTCCTGAACGTAGATATCTTCGGTATCAAGAAGGCCAACGAACAACGGGTCATCGGGCCGATTGGATCCGTGCCTTTCCATATCGATCCCAGCGATATTCTTGACGCCTATGTGGTGATCCAGAACAAGAACATAGGCCACTCGCTGATTCCCGAAGTCCGCGACTTATATGAGGCGTGGGTGGAATTCACGGTCAAGGATTCCCAGGGTAAGGAGATTTATCACAGCGGCTTCCTGAAGCCCGACGGCAGCTTGGATCCCCGCGCGCATAGCTTTACCAACCGGATCGTGAACAAGGACGGCGCCTTTGTCGACAACCATCAGGTTCAGACCATCCACTCGGTCGCTTACGATAACACGATCCCGTCGGGGCGATCCACTCTCGTGCGATACCGCTTCCAGGTTCCTGCAAATATCAAAGGCTTCATCACCATGACCGCGAAAGTGAATTATCGCCATTTCCGACAGAGCTATATCAATAATGTGATGGGTAATGACCATCCCCCATATCCCGTGGTGGAAATAGCAGCACGTACTCGGACGATTCAGATCGGCGACAATGCTCCGGCTCCGCCCGATCCTGGGGATAATCCGGATTGGATGCGCTGGAACAATCTCGGCATTGCCTATCTTGATCAACTGCAGTACGCGGCCTCAGTCGACGCGTTTGCTCAAGTGGTGCGCCTGCGGCCGGACTACGCGGATGGTTATACAAATATCGGACTGACCGAGATCGACTGGGAGAAGTTCGATTCGTCGCGCAGCGCCATTGAAAAGGCGCTCGCGCTAAGTCCAAACAACGCCCGCGCTCTGTATTATCGGGCTTTGCTGGAGAGAAGAGCCGGCGAGAACGACGCGGAACTGGCCGATCTCGAGAATGTCGTCCAGCAGTTCCCGCAGTCGCGCGATGCGCGACGTGAGCTTGGCGTCACATATTTTCAAGGTGACGATGACGAACACGCATTGGAGCAGTTTCAGGCGCTCGAAGCAATCGACCCAGACGACATCGCAGCACATTACAATTTGTCGGTTCTATACCGTCGAATGGGCATGAAAGCGCAGGCCGAGAAAGAGCAGTCATTGCTTCAAACTGAAAAGGCCGATCCGGAAGCGCTCACACGTGCACTTACGTTTTTGAGCGACCACCCGGAGGTCTCGAACGAAAGCATTCCGTGGCACATCCACACGGATCTTCCGATAGAGAACAGTTCACCGGGGCAATATTGAGTGGCAGGTGTTGAACCACGGTTTGCCATCTCAGCAATTCAAGAGCGACCGACCTATATGAGAACCCATCGATCGATCGAATGGAATTTGGTGAGCCAGACGGCTGTAAGTACGATCCTGCTGCTTGCTACCACCGTTTTCGGCCAGGGTATCTCGAAGGCTCACCTCGCGGTTTCGCCGTTGCAGCAGCATTATGATGCCGCCCAAAGCATGCAGGCCAAAGGCGATGTGGCGCAGGCCGCGTCTGACTATAGGATGTTTCTTGCCGAGGCGCTCCATAGGGTTGCAAACGGGCGTGCCCAGTCTGGAGAATATTCAGAGGCAGCGCCTCTTTTTGAACAGGCCCTCGCATTTGCTCCTAACGATTCGGCGATAAAAATGGACTACGCCGAAGCGGCACTGGATGCGCATGATCTGCTCAAAGCTCAACATCTGGCTCAGGAGTTAATTGACTCCTCACCGAAGGGTGCCAGAGACCTGAGAAGCGCCAAGCTGCATTGGATTCTCGGTCAGGTGTATCTGGGCATCGTCGATGTAGATGGGGCCAGAAACCAATTTCTGGCCGCTGTCTCGATCAGCCCGACTTTTGAAAATCAATATGCCCTGGCCCAGGCATATCTCGCGATGCTCGATAAGAACAGCGCGGCGAAAGTTTTCGCGAAAATGCTGGCTCAATTCGGCGAGTCAGCCCAGATTTACATGCAGTTTGGCCTCGCATATGCGAATGCCGACTTTCCCGATGAGGCGATTCCGGAATTCAAGAAGGCTCTGGCCAGGAATGACAGACTTCCCGATGCGCATTACTCCCTCGGGGCTTCCTATCTGAGCAAATCGGGAGACACAGCCTTTGCCGAGGCAGAACCGGAATTCCGAAAAGAGCTTTCCTTCCATCCGGACGATTTTTACAGCTACTATGAGCTCGGTCATATGGCGATGAGTCAGCATCAGTTGCCCGAGGCGGTCCGCGACCTTACACGTGCGGGAGAGTTGAACCCGTATAGCGATGATACATTTCTGATGTTGGGCGATCTGGACAGCCAGTTGGGAAAATTGGCGGAAGAAGAAGCAGCACTCCGCAGGGCAATTCAAGTGTGCACGGACCCTTCGCGAAACCACTATCAAATTCGTGGCGCTCACTATGAACTGGGGCTCTTGCTGATTCAGGAGGGAAGGACTGAAGAAGGAAGAAAAGAGATGCAGACCGCAGAGGACCTGCTGCTCCAGAATAAGAAATTGGACGCCGCGAATCTTGCGGGCAAATCGATTGTGAGATTCCCTTCTCAAACAGCCGATGTGATTAAGGATCCCGCCGCAGCAGCAAAATTGAAACAATTCGAAGAGCAGGTCGGTCCCGTTATTGCATACAGTTTCAACAATCTCGGAGCCTTCAGTGCGCAGAGCCAGGACTATGCTTCAGCTTCAGCATACTTCAAGCAGGCTTTCGATTGGAATCCGGATATGTACGGTTTGGACTACAACTGGGGGCGCGCGGCGTTCGGCGCGAAGGACTATCATCAGGCTGTGATCTGCCTCAGCAGATACCTGCAGGCCAATCCGGACGACGCTCGTCCGCGTGTACCTCTCGCTATGAGCGAGTTCATGCTTTCGGATTATAACGGCGTCGTCAAGACACTTTCACCATTGAGCGAGCAGCTGGGCGCGGTCCCGCTGTCGGCATATGCCTATGCTGAATCTCTAGTGCAGACAGGTGAAATGGATGAAGGAATTTCGCGTCTCGAGAATCTGGAAAAAGCGAACCCTGGCATGGTTATGGTTCCAGTTGCTCTCGGTCAAGCCTTCGCAACTGAGAAGCAATATCGGAAGTCAGAAGCGCAGTTGCGCACCGCGCTTCAAATCGACCCTGCCAATAAGAATGCGAAATTCGATCTCGCAATTACACTGATTGCCCTCGATCAAAAGGATGAAGCGCAGTCTCTACTTAAGGAATTAGTGCAAGAGCCCGGCACGAGCGATCCGAAAGTCTATTTTCAACTTGGACAGCTTCAGTTGGATCTGGGAGACATTAATGCCGCGATCAATAACCTGGAAGCAGCCGCCAAATTGGCCTCCAGTGACACTGCGATTCGCCTCGAATTGTCAGAAGCCTATCGAAGGAAAGGCGAGGTCGTCCCCTGACGGAGTTCTAACTGTAGAGGAAATCGTACCAGACAGAGCATCCAATGCCCGCAGGAAGCAAAGGCGGGCCGGATGATCGCTGCAACCCGTTCAATCCAAAGCAGCTGGAAACCGTCAACTTCAACAGGATTCACCAAATCCTTGAAAGCGGTTCGCGACCAGGGGGTCGGAGGTTCAAATCCTCTCTCCCAGACCATTAATTTTCAATAGCTTACGGTGCAAAAGATGAGTTCGCGCAATTCCTTACAGACGCGCCTTCTTCCAGCGTGGATCCGATGCCGCGAAAGCCCCGTCCGGTACAACTTGAACCATGCTTGGTGCCAACGAACGATGGCTTCCGGCTTGACGAGAATCAACGTGCGCTTCCATCCCGACAAAAAAGTCGAGACGACAACCAGAACAACTTGTCCGGAATTGCAAACCGAGGTTGACGGCGGCGCCGTTGGAGAACCGAAAGCTGCTGCCGCAAAGCTAGCTTCTCAAGTAGGTGATCACGGCGAAAGCGATAAAATCGAAAAGCTGGAACAGCGAAAAGCTTCAGGAACCGTACCATGAGGGCAGCTTTGCACAGGAAAGCTTCCCATCTTCCTCAGCCAGGATCCGCCTGACAGAATTGCCGATCTTTTTTTCGGCGAGGAACAGTGTAACTCAGTTGGTGATAGCGCCTCCTTGACGCAGAAACGGTAATCTCGATGAGGCTAGTGCGGGAGCCATCGCCTGAGCCACGCGTAAACCCACGTTCCAATCAGCGCACTGAGTACGGCAGCGATCATGACGGTGACGCCGTTACCGATGAGCGCTACTAGCGGTCCTGGGCAGGCGCCGGTGAGCGCCCACCCCACACCGAAAATCGATCCGCCAAGAAGGTAGCGGATCCCATTCTCCATGGTCTTGGCCGGAACTGAAATCTGGTCTCCCGATAGTGCCTTCACATTGAACCCCTTCAGGAGCGCGAGAGAAAGGGCCGCAGTGACAACAGCAGAACCGATGATGCCGTACATACGGAACGACTGAAAACGAAACATCTCCTGGATGCGAAACCACGAAAGTACTTCTGATCGCGAGAGCACAAAACCGAAGGCTAGGCCCAGCAGGAAATAAAGAGCGAGAAATACCGGCCGTACAGATCGAGCGTCTGGCTGTTCTTCGCCGCACCCTTGAAAGAGTTCCAGAGTCTGCCCAGTCATAAATGCCCTACCACGAAAGGCATGATGAAATAGGTTGCCGTCAGCCCACCCGCGAAGAAACCGATCACGGCGATAAGCGATGGCAACTGGAAATTGGCCAAACCGCTGATCGCGTGGCCCGATGTGCACCCGGCAGCATAGGCCGTTCCGAAGCCCACAAGAAACCCTCCGACGACAATCAGGATCAGCCCGCGAGCCGTGAAAAGCGCCTGCCACGTAAAAATTTCGTGCGGCGCCACCCCCGAGAAATCATGTATACCCATCTTGGCGAGGCTCTCCTTCGTAGCGGCGGAGATGGCAATGAAATGCTGAGCGCCAATATGCCCGGCCAGAAATCCGCCAGACAGCACGCCCAGAAGAAAGACGAGGTTCCACAGGCCAACCCTACGCCAGTCGTACCGGAAGTACTCCAACTTCCCCGGGTTGATGGCCGCGCAGAGATGACTTAAATTCCCCGATATGCCGAAGACCTTGTTCCCTACGAGCAGCAATGCCGGCACAAACGAGCCAATAACCGGCCCAGCCACGTACCATGGCCACTGGTCCTTCAACCACGACACCATCTCGTTCTCCCTCCTTCTTTTCCCATTCCCTCACTTGCGCCTGAAGATGGTGCGTGAGAGCCGCGTGTCTACTGAGTGTACCGAAACCCCAAGAGAGTGGAGAGGGCCGACGGTTGGAAGTCAGGCTGGAAGATTCCCAGGCTCAAGAATTTTCAACAGTATTTGACATGTTGCCGAATCATGAACTAGGCTTTATGTGACTCAGGCGATGCGTTTGCGCATTTGTTCTTCTATGTCACGATTCTCCGCAACCCGTGCTTGTATATGCCGCTGTCGCTGCAGCCGCGCGCGGGCTTGTCCTTAGAGAATCGATCAGAATTCGAGAGTTCTCAAAAGCACCCGCTCGCAGCCAACAGGCAGAGCGGGTTTTTGATTTCCGCTTAATTTCAAAGTCAACAAAGGGGATTTTCCCAGGAGGAAATATCAAATGTCACTCCGTCTCAACGACCTAGCACCGGATTTCACAGCAGAAACGACCCAGGGTCCAATCCGCTTTCACGAGTGGATCGGCGATGGATGGGCAGTTTTCTTTTCCCACCCGAAGGACTTCACACCGGTATGCACCACGGAGTTGGGTGCTGTTGCGGGACTGGAAAGGCAGTTTGCGCAACGCGGCGCCAAAGTGATTGGACTAAGCGTCGATCCTGTCTCGAGCCACGGGAAGTGGGCATCGGACATTCATGAAGTGAGCGGTCACCAAGTGAACTACCCGTTGATCGGCGATCCCGAATTGAAAATTGCCAAGCTTTACGACATGCTGCCGGCTGACGCGGGAAACACCTCCGAAGGCCGGACGCCGGCGCTGAATGCGACGGCTCGCACGGTCTTCGTTATTGGCCCCGACAAGCGCATCAAGCTGACGCTTACTTACCCCATGACGACTGGGCGCAATTTCGACGAGATTATTCGCGTGCTCGATTCGATCCAGCTGACTGCAAAGCATCCCGTTTCCACGCCGGCCAACTGGAAGCAGGGGGAGGATGTA
The DNA here is from genome assembly GCA_030040935.1 of Acidobacteriaceae bacterium. GTDB lineage: Bacteria > Acidobacteriota > Terriglobia > Terriglobales > Acidobacteriaceae > Telmatobacter. The sequence goes on from JASHSG010000209.1 coordinate 20,215, forward strand.
ATCATCGCAGGGTCGGTATCGAACGAGCAGGCCGATAAGACCTTCCCGGGCTACAAGACGGTGAAGCCCTACCTGCGCACAACGGCGCAGCCGAAATAGTAATTTGAAGGTTGGTTTCTGCTGCAGAGCGACTCCCCTGAGAGCTGCGGCAAGACGGGCAGGCCGGCAAAACCAGTATTCACGGGTTCGATTTCCGTTCTGCCCTCTGGATTCCTGAGGTCGCGATCGGAACAGTAGGACTTAATCTCACGGCGCAATCGACCGTGTTGCCGGCAAGCTGAATAAGTGATCGATCACAGCCTGCGATAAGCATGCCAAGCGCAAAGCTGCACACTCTAAGGGATCGATTGAGGATCACCAAAGGAGAATGAACGTGGCAAAGACTGAAATTCGGCGTTCCTTGGGCGATGCGCCGGCGCGCAAACTAGCCAACACAACCAAAACTGCCCCTCAGTTTGACCTCATTACCCCGCGTTGGCTTGTGCAGTTGCTTTCGTGGAAACCTGTCGAATCGGGGACCTTTCGCGTCAACAAAGTGCGCAAGAACGCCGAAATTGCAGTCGAGTGTGGCGCCGGCGACGAGCAGGCGCTGCCCGGGACTTTTGTCGACTACGAGGAGAACCCGCGCGAGTACACGCTGAACTCAATCTCTACGACGGTCGATATCCACACACGAGTCAGCGATCTCTATAGTCAGCCGCACGATCAGATTCGCGAGCAGTTGCGGCTCGCGGTCGAGAAGGTCAAGGAGCGTCAGGAAGGCGAGCTCATCAACAACTCCGATTACGGATTGTTGAATCAAGTCACAAAGGCCTTCCGGATATCTACGCGAAAAGGCGCGCCCACCCCGGATGACCTGGATGAACTTCTCGCGAAGATTTGGAAGGAGCCCGCGTTCTTCCTCGCCCATCCTCGGGCAATTGCCGCATTTGGCCGCGAGTGCACTCGGCGCGGCGTGCCGCCTCCGACGACTTCGATATTCGGATCTCCGTTCCTCACCTGGCGCGGCGTACCCCTTGTCCCCACCGATAAGCTCGCCGTAGTGGGAGACAAAACCAGCATCCTGCTTTTGCGAACCGGCGAGAAACGGCAAGGCGTGATCGGCCTCTTTCAACCCGGATTGCCTGGCGAACAGACGCCCGGCCTCTCCGTGCGCTTCATGGGAATCGATCGGCAATCGATTGCTTCATATCTAATCTCGCTGTATTGCTCAGCTGCGGTACTTACAGAGGATGCGCTGGGCGCCCTGGAAAACGTTGAAGTCGGACGCTATCATGAGTACAAGTAATTCCGGACCGGCGAATCGCATCCCGCTCAATAATTCTTTGCAGCAAGAGGCGGAATCTGCCAGTTCGCCCATCTCCGTGGCTCAGCTGGCCGCGCTGGCAAACTCTTTTCTCCGCGCGTTGCCAAGCGAGCCCGTTCCAACTGCGCCTGCGTCGACGCTCCTCACGTCCGCAGCGGTTCCCGATTCGCGGATTTCTGCATCGCAGCCGCAACCCGCTGTGCCTAGCGAACCGAGCTATGCAGCCGTGGTCCCTCCTCCGCCACTGGTTGCGCCCGCGACGTCATGGAAGCAGGCCGCGAATTTCGTTCCGGGAGCGTCGGCCGCGAGCTTTGTTGTTCCCGCCGTTCCTTCGCTGCCGGCTGCCGACAAAATTCCAACCGAAGCGGATCTGGCTCGGCTTGCCGGTGAGGCTGGATCGCCCGTCTCTTCAGGCGTCATTGCGCCTGCAGCTTCAGTGGTTTCTGGGGCGCCTGGAGCGCAAACGCTCTCAGCAGGAGTGCTCGACGCTCCGGGCGCAGCGCTCGCAGCGGTACTGCCCAATACCATCGCTTCGCCTCAGTTCTTGCCCGCCAGTTTTGAGCCGGCAGCGCAGCCCGCTGCAGTGTTGGCTGCTCCGCCCGGATCTCTGCCGAGTTCGCCCGCCGTTGCTTTGCCCAACTACGGATTGCCTGAGGTTCCGATTGACTGGACCAGTTTGGGCCTTTCCGGCGCGGGCACATCTCCTTTCCAGGCACCATTACCTGTGATCCCATACGGAATCGATCCAGGCGTTTTTCAGCCGTCAGGATTGAACTTCGATGCGGCGCTACCCGAGCTCACGGGTGTTGAAAAATACGCGACTGAAGACGAAGCTCACGCACTGGCGAGGACCGTTGCTCCGTTTTATTTCATTCAGGATTCGGGAACTCTTCTTAAGCCTGGCAGAAGTGTTCCTGCGCGAAATTCGTATTACGATCCCAGCCTGGTGGGCGATCTGAATCTGAAGCGCGGCCTCTTTGACTTGAGTAGCGCGCGCCTGGACTTTCCGATCCTGAATGAGCGCATTCATGGCAAACCGCTCGTGTGGCTCGACAATGCGGCTACTACGCAAAAGCCGAAGAGCGTGATCGACCGTGTCTCGTGGTTTTACGAGCACGAGAACTCGAATATCCATCGGGCTGCGCACGAGCTGGCCGCGCGCGCCACCGATGCGTATGAAGATGCGCGGCAAAAGTCAGCGCGCTTCCTGAATGCGTCCTCGACAAAGGAAATCATCTTTGTGCGCGGCGCGACCGAAGGCATCAATCTAATCGCCAAGAGCTGGGGCAAGCGCCACATTCAGAAGAGCGATGAGATTATTATTTCGACTATCGAGCATCACGCGAATATCGTTCCGTGGCAGCAATTGGCTTCGGAAAACGGCGCTGTCCTCCGCGTGATTCCGGTCGATGACGATGGACAGATTCTGCTCGACGAATACGAAAAACTGCTGAGCCCGCGGACGAAGCTAGTCAGCGTCGCCCAGGTGTCAAATGCACTGGGGACAATTCTGCCGACCGAGGCGATCGTGGCCGCCGCGCATCGTTATGGGGCACGCGTGCTGATCGATGGCGCGCAATCTGTTTCGCACATGCGGGCCGACGTACAGTCGCTGGATTGCGACTTCTTTGTTTTCAGCGGGCACAAGGTTTTTGCGCCGACTGGGATTGGCGTGGTTTACGGTAAGCCCGATGCGCTCGAAGAAACTCCGCCTTGGCAAAGCGGTGGCAACATGATCGTGGACGTAACCTTCGAAAAGACGATTTACCAGCAGCCGCCTGCACGGTTTGAGGCGGGCACGGGAAACATCGCCGACGCCGTAGGACTGGGCGCCGCAATCGACTATGTTCAGGCAATCGGCCTTGAGAACATCGCGCGTCACGAGCACGAGCTTCTGCAGTATGCGATTGAAGGATTGAAGACGATTGCCGGCTTGCGGCTGATCGGTACGGCCAAGAAAAAAGCAGCTGTGTTCTCGTTTGTCCTCGACGGCTTCAAGACTGAAGAAGTTGGCGCGGCTCTGAATCGCGAAGGCATCGCGGTCCGCAGCGGTCACCACTGCGCGCAACCTTCCCTGCGCCGCTTCGGCGTGGAAACCACGGTGCGCCCCTCGCTTGCCCTCTACAACAACTACGACGATATCGATGCCCTGATCTCTGCTCTGCGCCGCCTCAAAGCTGCCGGAGCCTGAAACAGGCGTGCCGACAGCAAGGCCGATCGTCAGTCGAACCCAATCGGCGAGATCTCGCTCGCAGGTCCTGTATCGTCTGTCGAGATCGTGCACGCCCCGTCTCGCACGATTAATACTTTGGCACCGACGGATCGACCTGATCGGACCAGGCAAGAATGCCGCCCGCCAAGTTGACCACATGCTCGTAGCCGGACAGCTTCAGATACTCCGCGATACGCTGGCTGCGGCCTCCCGATTTGCACTGCACGATGATCTCGCGATTGCGGTTGATCTCACCGAGACGCTGCGGAACTTCACCTTGCGGGATCAATTTGCCGCCGATGTTGGCAATCTGGTATTCGAAAGGTTCGCGCACGTCGAGGATGAAAAGGTCCTCGCCTGAATCGATACGCTTTTTCAAATCAGTCACTGAGATTTGTGGAATTCCATTCTTCACTTCATTTTCCTCTTTTGCTGCCGGCGCGATGCCGCAGAATTGTTGGTAATCGATCAGTTTGGTTACGGTCGGATGATCGCCGCATACAGGGCAATCGGGATTCTTACGCAACTTGAGCTCGCGGAACCGCATGTTGAGCGAGTCAACCAGCAGCAGGCGGCCAACGAGCGGAGCGCCTTTGCCGAGAATCAGCTTGATCGTCTCCGTTGCCTGAATTACCCCGATCAGGCCGGGCAGAATGCCCAGCACTCCGCCCTCTGCGCAACTGGGAACCAGACCCGGCGGCGGCGGCTCAGGATAAAGGCACCGGTAGCACGGACCGTCTTTGGTTGCAAAGACGCTGGCCTGGCCCTCAAATCGGAAGATCGACTCATACACGTTCGGCGGC
>JASHSG010000210.1 GCA_030040935.1 Acidobacteriaceae bacterium
CGAAGGTGCGCGAGATCATGGCGACCCAAGACCCGTTGCCAGCTGGGCTGAGGATCGGCGTGGTGGGCGGAGGCTGCTCGGGGTTCCAATATTCGATGGCCTTTGAGAACCAGGGCGGGATGATGGATAAGGTATTCAAATTTGAAGACTTAAAGGTGTTTGTCGATGCGACTTCGCTTATGTACCTGAATGGCTGCACAGTGGACTATGTGGAGACGCTGGAGGCAGCCGGATTCAAGTTTGACAACCCCCAGGTGAAGTCGACTTGCGGATGCGGATCGTCATTCCAGGTGTGAGTGCCGGGATTGGAAGTAAGGGGTCAGGAAAGGCAAAAGCAACGAAGTTAAGAGGCTCGCCCGTAGAGGGCGGGCCTTCTTGCGTTAGATACGGTGCCAATCCGCCCCAGCGGAGTGGAGCTGACTCTGAAGCGGATGAGGGGGAACGAAGAACCGAGGGCAGAAGAGGGGCCGAAGAAGCAAGGGGCTGCCACCCTATTGCTGGGGTGTGGTTTCAGGTGGCATGGGGTTGTTGTTGGGACCTGAGCCGGGACCGCTGAGGGAAGGATTATTCGAGTTGACGTTCGATCCACCAGCGGGGGACGGTTGAGCGCCTGCCTGGCTGGCAAGAGCATTGCCGCCGCCGATCATTGGCATGTCAGAGAGTGGGTCGTACGTGAACTCCCACTCGTTATAGTGCTGCTTTTTCTTGTAAATCAGGATCGAGGTCCTGGGGCTGGCGGGCGAGAAGCCGATGATGCCGGCGCCGCCGAAGGTTGGGCCGCTGGAGCCGGAGGTTGTATCGCTTGATGAGGTGTTGCCCGAGGAAGGGTTGCCGGTGGATCCTGCGGTGCCAGAGGTGCCGCCGGAGGCGTCGGTTGGACCGCTAGCGACCGTCGAGGTGGTTTGATCGCTGCCCGGGCTCGATGAGGCGGGGCTCAACCCTATGCCTGGCAAGCCGCCGGTGGAGGAACCGCTACCTTGAGTCGACGATCCGGGCAAGCCGCCCACACCGCCGCTGGGGCCGATGCCGGCGACTGTGGACGCATTTCCGGCCAGTGGCTCACCGAAGAACCCCATGGCGGTGGGAGTCTTATTCTGGCCGAAAGCAATGGGCTTCCAGTCGTCCTGCCCGGTGATTGGGTCGATGTATTTCTTGCGCAGGAAGCGGACGTTGTTGGTCTTGACAAGCGCGTCGACGTTGGGCGGGTAGGCATGGAAATTGCGGTAGTAGAGCTGAATGGCACGGCGGTATTGCATGCCGCGATGGAAGGTTTCAAGCTCACGATCGCGCTGAATGGAGCGGGCAATCTTGGGCGCAGCAACAGCCAACGAGATGACGAGAAGCGCCGTCAAGAAGATGGCGATTAGCATGATGTAGCCTTGTTCGGAAGTTGGAATCGACTTGCGAGGCCTTCGAGGGCCGAGCACCGCAACGAGCTCGTGGGGCGAACAGCAGCGCATTGGAGAAGAAGGAATCATGTCGAATCAGAACTGCGATATATCAATCGTCTGTGTGTTGTTGTAGGCGAGATCAGTAATTTCGACGTTGAGTGGCCGGATCACGCCCACCTTGTATCGATGGTCGACGATGTCGCCAGTCTTGGCCATGAAAATGTCATCTCCATGCATGAAAAAGGCTTTGAGCTGCTTATGTTCATCCTGCGAGTAGCCGAAATAGCGGAGATCGATGGCCGGAGGCCTGGGAGGAGAAGGCGGAGTGGGAGCGGTGACCTGGGCAGCTTGGTTCCGTCCACTCTTAATTGGAACAGGAATGGAGATGGGGACGGACTCGGCGGAGAAGATATTGCGACCTGAGCCGAGGTATTCGACATCTTCGCTCTGGGCCAGCTTGTCAAAGTGCAGTGAAGGATCGATTCCGGCATTCGAGAGCCGCTGAGCTTCGTTGCCCGCGGCGGGCGAGGTCGGGGACAATGCGCTGGATGAGGCTGGAGGGCTCTGGAGCGAAGGCGTCGCTGGAGCGGGCGCTGAAGGGGCCGAGGACGAGCCAAAATTGTTATGAATCTCCCACCCGGCAAGGAGGACGACGACCGAGATGAGGGCGATGGCAAGAATGACCTGACGCTTATTTTCGGTACCGAGAGCGAGGGCCATGGTTATTCGCCTTCCTTGCCGGCGGAAGAGGGGGCCGGAAGCTCGTCGCCTGAAGACGGGGCCATGGGCAGACCGCTGGCTTCAGCATTGGCAGGACTCAGCCAAGTGGAAACACGAAGGCGAAGATTGACGAGGCCGCCCTGCTGGCCAGTGAGCGACATGGCGCGAATGATGAAGAAGACCTGATCGCGCTCAAGCGAGTTGATGAAACGCATGATGGCGGGATAGTCACCGCTGATGCCCGCGTCCATGGAAATCTCAGTCAATTCGACGCCGGGTTTCTCCTGCGCGTACTCAACACGAGAGAGGCGGACCCCGGATGTAACCGCCAATTGCCCGATACGGCTGGAGATCTCGGAGTAGTCGGCGGGGATGCGCTTTTTGTAAAATGCGTCGATCTGTTGACGCGTTTTCTGGACGCGCTCGTCGAGGCCGCGCAAGGGAGCGGTCTGGATTTCAAGGGCCTTCAACTGAATCTGCTTGCCTGCGAGGACGTCGTTGGCGTGGCTGTCCATGGCGGTCCAATCGAATCCAAGGCGAACAGCAAAGATCACGGCGAGGACGAGCAAAAGCGCAAAGCCGGCGAAGTGCAAGTTAAGCGGGGATGCGAGGCGTTCACGCAGGGTGGGGGTGGTTTCGCTGGCGCTCATTGCGGACCCCCTTGAATCGATTTGCGGTTGAGCGCATTGGGACCCGATGCAGACGGGCCGGTGTAGGGATGGCGGCCATTGCCTTGCGGGGCTCCAGGTGCCGAGTGCAAACGACTCCGGTTCCCGATGCCGAGTGGAATGGGCGGCCGGAAGGTCTTATCCGGCGCCCTTGCGGGCGCGCGCTCCTCTTCGATGGTCGGTGGATTGTAGTCGGCGAGCAGATCGAAGTCGAAGCGGTTGGAGAGGCTGATGGGCTCCTGTCGCTGCAATGGGTTATTGCTGGATTCAGCATTTTCGCCAACGATGCGGGGCTCAAGGAACCGGCGCGATTTTTCGAGATTGGCCACGAGATCGTCCGCGTGGTCGCGTGGACCAACGACGCGCACATGGACGGTGATATGTCCGTCGGGTGCGCGGATAGGCTCGATGGAGGTGACTTGTACGCCGGCTGGAAGCACTGTCTCCATAGCCTCCATGGCTAGGGTCCAGGAGAAGGCCTTTTCGTCGAAGAGCTGATTCAGAGCTTCGGCCTGGGCGAGGACGCGGGCATTCCCGGGGCGATGCATCATGGCGATAGCTGCAGCCCGTTCGTCTTCGACGCGCGCGATGCGGCCGTCGAGCGAGTGCTCATGAGCCCGGGACGCCTCGGCCTGACGATCGAAAAGATGAAGGCCCAGAAAGAACAGAAGACAGAGCGCGGCGAGCGCACCCATGCCAATGCGCAGGCGCTTAAGCGCAGGGCCAAGATTGGTGTAGGGGCGGGAGGCGAGATTGAGTGTAATGCGCATCGAGCTAACTTGCTCCGGCCAGCGCGCCGTGGACGGCGGCATAGCAGGTTTGGGGTAGCGCGGTCATGGCGCCTTCGATAGGACGCGCAACCCATTCGACGACGGAAAGATCCGGGTCGCCGATTGAAGCCGCGAATTCGGAACTGTCTTGAACTCCAGCGTAGTAGAGCGTGCGAGGCCGCGAGCCGAGCTTGTCTTCAAAGTAGGCAGCGGCGACGGCGATGCTGCGCTGAATCTCCGCGGCGCGATGAGCGGAATCATCAGGAAGGTCGAGAGTGCGGTAAAGAAGCAACTCCCGACCGGTAGCAATGGAAGTCGTAATGGCATGGGCGCTCAGGTTGGCGGCCATGATGGCTTCCATGGAGTCGAAGGACTCGAGTGCCCCGAGCGAAGAGGAAAGGACAGCGCCTGGTTCGTAGCCGGCTGCGCGAACGGCGGATTCGTATTCGCCGAGGATGGGGCCGGGTATGACCGCCGCAAGAACCCTCCATTCCGATTCGGTCTGCGACAGCACCTGGTAGCTGACGCCGGCGTGCTCGACGTCGAACGGGACCATCTTGCGCAGACGAAAGCGGACGACGGGTGTGGCTTCGGAGGATTTTGCAGGCAGGGAATCGAAGTCGAGGACGAAGACACGAATAAGGGTATCAGGGAGGATGACAGTGACGGAGCGTGCGCGGGGCGAAAGCTCGTCGAGGGCAGAGCGGATGGCGGCGATAACGGCCTCGGGCGCGCGTACGTTGGATTCTTCAACGCCCGGCACGAGCGCACCAGAGACAAGGGGAACGAATGCATAGGTGTAGCCCTGATCGGGCTCGGAAGCGCCGCGGCGGGAACTCGCTGCCGGGCGCGCCGCGGCAAGCACGCCTTCGGGCGAAATCTCGATGGCAACCGGCGGACGCCCGTGAAGGAGGGCGGCGGGCTGTGCGGAACTGCGAGATTTGGTGAACATTTGCGACATTATCGCGAAGCCTCAATAAATGTAACCTTGTTGATCTCTTTGAGCGTAGTGATGCCGCGGCGGACACGCTCGATGGCGGACTCGCGGAGGAAGTTCATACCTTCCTTTTGCGCCTGGCGGCGGATCTCGGAGGTGGGTTTCTTGGCGAGGATGATCTCACGGATGGTGTCGGTGAGGTCGAGCAACTCGTGGATGGCAGTGCGGCCGCGGTAACCCGTTCCGCCACACTCCATACAGCCCGAGCCCTCGCGAAAGTCGAAACCGCGCCACTGAGCGGGATCCAAGCCGCTCGCGAGCAGAGTTTCGTCGTCGTAACGAACGGTGTGGCCGCAATAATCGCAGACTGTTCGCACGAGGCGCTGGGCGAGGATGCAGTTGAGCGCAGAGACGAAGTTGTAGGCTTCAACGCCCATGTTGAGGAAGCGGCCGAGGACGTCGACTACGTTGTTGGCGTGGACGGTGGTGAAGACGAGGTGGCCGGTGAGGGCGGAGTTGATGGCGATCTGCGCGGTTTCCTGGTCGCGAATCTCGCCGACGAGAATCTTGTCGGGGTCATGGCGCAGGATGGAGCGCAGGCCGCGCGCGAAGGTGAGGCCTTTTTTTTCGTTGACGGGAATCTGCGTGATACCGCGAATCTGGTATTCGACCGGATCTTCAATGGTGATGATCTTGTCTTCGTCGCTCTTGATCTCATTCAGTGCGGCGTAGAGCGTGGTGGTCTTGCCGGAGCCGGTGGGGCCGGTGACGAGCACCATGCCGTAGGGCTCGCGGATGTAGCGGCGGAAGCGCCGAAGATCTTCTTCGGCGAAGCCGACAACGTCGAGAGTGAGGTTCTTGAACTTCTCGCTCATCGACTCTTTGTCGAGTACGCGGAGGACGGCGTTTTCGCCGTAAATCGTGGGCATGATGGAGACGCGAAAGTCGATGAGGCGATTTTTGTAGCGCACGCGAAAGCGGCCGTCCTGGGGGACGCGTTTTTCGGCGATGTCAAGCTCGCTCATGATCTTGATGCGGCCGAGGATGGTGCCATGGTGCTCGCGAGCGATGGGCGCCATGGCTTCCTGGAGCACACCGTCGATGCGGTACTTGACATGAACCGAGTCGTCGTAACTTTCGATGTGAATATCGGAGGCGCGGCGCTCGAGCGCAGTGAAGATGGTGGTATCGACGAGCCGGATGATGGGGCTGATGTCTTCCGCATCGCTGGTGAGCTTCTCGATGGAGATGTTTTCGTCGGAGTTTTCGTCGCCGGAGAGCACGTCGAAGGTGAGGCCTTCACTGGCTTCGTCGAGAACGCGCTGGGACTGCTCTGTTTTCTTGAGGAGGTCGGTGATCTGAGAGAGCGTGGCGACACGGGGGGTGATGCGCGCGCCGAGAAGGCCGGCGATCTCGTCGAGGACCATAAGACGCGAGGGGTCGCTGACGGCGATGATCAACGTGTCGGGAGTCTGCTCGATGGGGACGAAGTTGTAGCGGAACATGAGCTCCACGGGGACGGTGCGCAGGAGCTCATGCTGAATCTTGAAGTTCTTGAGGTCGACGAATTCGGCGTGATAACGGCGGGCGAGAGCTTCAGCGTGGGCGCGCTCGTTTCCGTGATGATCCGGAGCGGGGAGCGTAACGACGTTGGTTTCAGCCATAGAGAAAACCTTCCTGAAGTTCGAGCGCTACATCCCGTTGGACTGGCCCAGCGAGAAGATAGGCAAGTAAAGCGAGATGAGAATGAAGACCACGACAACGCCCATGACGATAAGGATGGCAGGCTCAATGAGCGCCAGCGCCGCGGCGAGCGCTGTGGCCACGTCATCCTCAAAGAATTCGGCAACAGAGTTGAGCATTTGTGGCAGGGCGCCGGTTTGCTCGCCGACGGCAATCATTTCCGAGGCGAGACTGGGGAAGACGCCGGTTTTGATAAGGGAATCAGCCAGACTTTTGCCCTCGCGCACGGTCGTAATGGATGACTCGACCGCCTTGGAGACACGTCGCGAGGAGATGGAACGCGATGCAGTTTCGAGGGAAGGCACGAGCGGCAGGCCGCCTGTGAGGAGCGTGGAAAGGGTACGTGCGAATAAGGCGACCTGATACTTAAGCCAAATCCTGCCAAAGACGGGCATTTTGACGCGAACGCCATCCACAAAGTCCCGGCCACCCTCAGTCACGGCGAAGCGATAAAAGCCGATCGTGACGACAACCAGACCGAGCGCGAGCCAGACAAAGTTGTGTTGCATCCATTGACCGAAGTGCAGGAGGTCGACAGTAAGGGCGGGAAGCTTGCTGCCGAGCTGGTCGTAAAGCTTGGCAAACTGAGGAATCACGACCGTGAACATGAATGTAAGCAGGCAGAAGACAAGGACCAGCAGCACGCTGGGATAGATCAGGGAGCCGATGAGTTTCTTTCTCAGGGCAAGTGCAACCTTTTGAAAGTTAACATAGCGGTCAAGAACTTCAGGAAGGTTGCCGGAGCGCTCGCCGGCAAGAAGAGTGGTGGTGTACATGACCGGAATGCCGTTTTGCGCTTCGAAGGCGGCCGAAAGGGCCTCGCCGCGCTTGACGCGGCTGGCGACGTCCTCCAACTGGCCGGAAAAGGCGGCTTGTTTCTGGATTTTGCCGAGCATTTGAATGGAACCGAGTATGGGCAGGCCGGCGCGAATGAGGGTCAGGAATTGCTGATTGAAGATGAGAAAAGACTCAAGGCGAACTCTGCGGCGGGAGAGGCCTATGGCACCTCGGGCGCGGACAGAATAGACGTGATAGCCGGCGTGGGAGAAGCGGGCACGCAACTCATCGGCCGTGGCCGCAGTTTGAACCTGCTCCTGCACGTGGCCACGCTCATCGGCCAGCTTTATAACGAACTCTGCCATGATCGCGTTTGCCGGCCACAGACGTCAGCCGCAGCCGGGAACCCCTTCGAGATCGCTCCAAATCAAGGGTAACAGTCTTAGCTGCAAGATAGACGATCGCGATGCGCCATACGTTCGCGAAGCATGGATCAGGCAGATCGGCGAATCGTGCATTCCGGGCCGGACGACAAAAGGTGCCTGTATGCTGAAATCAAACGCGGTTCTGGCGGCTGAACCAGGCTGGAAGGAATTGGCGGGCGCGAGAGGCACGGGGGCGATGGATTGGCAGGGTTGGAGCAACTCATGAAGGAGCTGGCTCGACGGCGAGACGGCGTTTTGCGTATGCGTCAGTGGACGCTCGCCGTTATTTTTGTGGGAATAGCAGCCGGTGCGGCACTGCTTTGCGAGTTCAGAGCCAGCAAGAGCGTAGCTGCGGTGGCTATCCCCTATCCGCACGACATTGCGCAGGTAAGCTTTGCCGTGACAGGAGACGTGATTCCGCACGATGCGGTGAGAGCGGCGGCGGCGGCAGCGGGCGGGGGCGAGCCAGGCTGGGCGGCGCTTTTCAGCAGTGTGGCGGACGTATTTGAGGGAGCTGACTTTGGATTCGTGAATCTGGAGACGCCGACGGCGCCAGAGCATTCGCGCGGGACCAAGCCATTTGTATTCAACGGGCCGGTAGCGCTGCCGGAGGCACTGAAAGCGAGCGGGATCAAGATTGTATCGTTTGCAAACAATCATGTGATGGACCAGGGTTGGGCGGGATTCGAGGAGAGCCTGCAGCACCTCAAGCAGTCGGGACTGGTTTTTGCCGGAACCAGCGATAATGCGGCGACTGCCTGGCAGCCGGTCATCACGGAGGCACACGGAATCAAGGTTGGTTGGCTGGGAATGACACGGTGGCTGAATGGGAATCGTAACCCGGAGGCGGCCGACCAGCCACACGTGAATTTCTATCCGTATCCCGGCGAGTCAAACGGCGCGCCGGGAGCCGATGAGGCTGCGGTGCTGGGAGCAGTGAAGGCTGCGCGATTGCAGTGCGACATGCTCGTGGTGAGCGTACATTGGGGGATCGAATACGCGCCTCTCCCGCGGCCGGAGGACGTGGATCTTGCGCACAAGATCATGGAGGCGGGGGCGACAGTGATTCTGGGCGCGCATCCGCACGTGTTGCAGACAATTGAGACCTACCGCACGCAGGATGGACGCAACACAGTCATTTTCTATTCACTGGGGAATTTTCTCTCGAACCAGTCGCGGAGCTATGTGGATGGGCGGGATCCGGGCTCGAGCGGCGACCCGAGGGACGAGATGATTGGGCTATTCTCCGCGACGAAGAGGGACTACGGACTGACGGGCGTGCGTGTGGAACTGGGGAACGTGGGCATTCTGCCGGTTTGGGAGGACAATAACCGCAACGAGCTGGTGATGAGGCTCGAAAGTAAGCCGGTGATCAAGCCGGTCCTGATCGATCGAGAGATTCCGAAGCTGGAGGCGCGGCTGAATGAGTTGAAAAGAGCTGCAGGGCTGAGCACAACAAATGCTGCGCCGGTCGGCGCATCGAATGCGGGAGCCGTGGCGGGCGCAAATGCGGCGGCATCCAGCCAGATGAACAGCCTGACGGTGGACGAGAAAAGGGAATTCATCGCAGTGAGCAAGCGGCTGAAACTGCTGATGGATCGCCGTGCGCAGATTCTTGCGCGCGTTGGCGACGACTATGTCATGGCGCCGCCGAAACTTCCCAAGAAACCATGAAGGATCCGGGCAGTGAAAATGCAGATGCCGGAATCGCGAAACGTGCCGGACTCAAAGCCGGGGACCAGGGCCTTCGCATGGGTCCTGGGGCTGTTTCTGGTTCCTTTTCTGTTCCTTGGGGCATGTTTTGCCGCGCCATATCTTCTTGTATTGCGATGGCGCCAGCAACGCCGGGAGGATGCGCTCAAGTCGCTGATGAAATCGCGAGGAAGGTTCATCAGTTGGCAGGAATTCGTGCGAGCGATGCGCGAAAGCGGGGGCACGTGCATCGAGGAGAGATTTTCGGCGAAAGGACCGGTCCGATTCTGGTGGACGCCTGAGAATGTTTACGACAAATCGCCGCATGCGAGCATTGACTGGTTCACGATGCGCAAAGGCGGGCGATATGTGCCCTTTATTCACTGGTGCCGCGACCGATATACCAGAGCGGAGGGAGGTGCGGCGGTTCTGGTAGAGACGTGGGGAGTGCCAAAGAAAGAGATCTACGCGTTGTGGGCCGAATGCAGACCAGAGGCCAACAAGGCGCGGTGGATCGAGGTAGCGCCGCCGGAAATTGTGCCGAACCAGTGGGGAAAGTGATATTTGCTTTGTGCGGAGCTCGGAATCGCGCGCTTTTGAGCCACGATCGCCGCTTCGAGGGTCAGTTGGTCAGGAATTGCGGAAGATACGGCAGAAACGGTGCCAGAGTGAGCGCGAGGCCAACGGTTCTGGTGGATGGACATCGGGATGCGTCGGCGCAGGGCTGGCGCTCGATTTGTCTTCTTCCTTTTCGTATGCGTCGTGAAGCACCTGCCAGAGTGCAACACCGTCATCCTCCCAATCACTGTGACCGCAGTTGCGGCACTCGTACTCCCGAATCACGCGGCCGGTCATGGTGTTCTTGTCGGTCTGAACCATCTCTGAGCCGCATTGTGTGCAGATCATGGGCGCCTCTCAATACCCGTTCGCCACCAGCCACTCCGCCGTGAGATCGAATTCCGGTTTCTTCGCGCTTTGCATCTGCATGGCGGCAAGCTTAACCAGTATGTCAGCTTCGATGTTCACAGGCGCGCCGGCGGAGAGGGTGTGGAGATTGGTGCGCCAGTAGGTGAGAGGAAGAATCGCGATGGAGATGGTGTCGTTGTCAACGCCGGCGATGGTGAGGCTGATGCCTTCAATGGCGACAGAACCTTTGGGGATCATCCACTGACGAAGGTTTTCGGGGATGCGGACTGTAAGGGTCCAGTCGGTGATGCGGCGATCGAAGCGAGGGCTTGATTCGGGGATCACGGGGTCGAGAGCGATGAGGGTCCCGGTACCGTCGACGTGGCCCTGAACGATGTGGCCGCCGAGAGGACTGCCGGCAGCAGTGGGAAGCTCGAGATTGACTTGTGAGCCCGGGACAAGAGAGCCAAGCGAAGTGCGGTCGAGGGTTTCCTGGGCGAGATCGGCGTGAAAGTAGGTGGGATCAGGATCGAGAGCAGTGAGGCAAACGCCGCTGACTCCGAGCGAGTCGCCTTCGCGAAGCCGGGAGGCGATGCCGGGAGCTTCAACCGTGATGCGGAGAACACCGCCGCGATCGGCGAGGCCGATGAGAGTTCCCGTTTGCTCGATGATGCCAGTGAACATGAACTGATTTTAGGAAGCCAGGGAGCGAGGGGGCAAGTGACCGGGAAAAGCTGCGACTGAGGAAACTGAGTGGCCCCGTCGGTTGGCTGACGCGTCAGAACTTCAACGCGACGCCTTTTTCGCACATGTCGCCGAAGAGCGAAAGGAGATTGGTGATGCCGAGAAGCTCGCGAACCTGTTTGCCGAGATTGACGAGCTCGACGCAAGATCCGCCGGATTTCGCGGAGACGTAAAGGCGGACGAGCGTGCCGAGCCCCATGCTGTCAACCGAGCTGAGGTCAGTGAGATCCAGAATGATGCGCTTGTGACGGGGGATAAGAGGATGGACGGCAGAGTAGAGCTTATTGCAGATGCCTGCATAGAGGCGGCCATGGCAGTGGACAATTGCCGTGGAGCCTTGGCTCTCGATTTCGAAGGTAAGGGTGTTCGAAGCCGTTTGCTGGGGCATTTCAGTTTTCCTAGCCGGGAAATGGGAGGCGGAGACGCGTTGCGGTTGATTGTCTCATAGAAAGATCGCGAGCGAAGGAGCATGACGGCAAGGGAGCGAGGGAACAAGGATCAGAGATCAGAAAGGCCTCTACTCGGTGAGGGATTGCTCAGGAGCCGCGACGGCAGCGACGGCAGGACTGTTGGCGAGGGCGCGATAGGCGAAGAAGAGCTTGGCGCGCCAGCGCAGGATCATGCCGAAAGCAAGCAGATAGAAGAGGGCGCCGGTCTGCTCGAGGGAAAGGTAGCGGTCAAAGAAGCCGCGAGCCAGGTAACGGGCAATGGCGAGTACGATGATGACCGTAAAGAACGCGCTGGAACGCTTCATCATGATCATGCCGTTTTGAAGATGGAGATCGGAGGTGATGAGGAGCGGATAGGCGAAGACGACTGCTCCGATGAGGAACGCGGCCAGTGCCCATAAAAAGGGCACGCGGCACGGGGGATAGAAGAACATGCAGAAGCCTGTGGCCATGCCCAGTGGCGGCATAACGATTTTTTTGAGCGTCACCGCACTGCGGCCCTCGCGAATGCGCCAGGCGAGGACGCCGGCGAGGCCGACAACCGAGACGAGAGCCGTGATGGCAGCTTTCGAGAGCATTTTTTCCTGGTGTTCTTCTTGCAGGCGGCTTCCTAAGATGCAGAGCTTCGACCTCGTATACCCATTTTATTCGACGCCGCGCGCGACGGTTCGGATGAGAAGGACCACAGACAACGGACCACTGATCACTGAACGCCGACTTTGGCCCATGGATCGCGAAGCAGCGAACTCAGGCCGAGGTCGTCGCCATAGCGCTCGACTTCGACGCCGGTCATGTGGACAAAGCTCGGGAGCCCTTTGAAGGCGGGCACGGCATCGGAGCCCATGATCTGCGGCGAGATGAACAGGTGCAGCCGGTCAACGAGGCCGGCGGCGAGGAAGGCTGTGTTGAGGCGCGTGCCGGTTTCGGCGAGGAGGGTGAGGATGCCTTCTTCGCCGAGCTTGTCGAGGACTTTTTCGAGGGGTACGCGGCCCGATTCCGCAGGCATGATTTCGATGCGGACGCCGCGGTTTTCGAATTCACGGATGCGTGCTTCATCATGCGAAACGGTAAAAACAACGACATCGTTTTGCGCCGTTCGAACGAGCTTGCAGTCGAGAGGCATGCGAAGGGCAGAGTCGAGGACAATGCGCAAGAGCGGGCGGCGGCGGCGAAGGCCGCTGCGGTCGGTCATCCATGGATCGTCCGCAAGAACAGTGTCGACGCCAACCATGGTGGCATCAGCGGCCCAGCGCAGCGGCTGAACGGCGGCGCGGGCCAGTTCGCTGGTGATCCAGTAGGGCGCGTGGGGCGTTTGCTGCGCGGGCGGAGGCGCAATGCGCGCGTCGAGGGTCATGGCCACCTTCATGAGCACGAAGGGGCGATGATGCTGGATCCAGCGAGCGAAGCCTTCGTTGAGGCGGCGAGATTCGCGTTCGCAGAGGCCGACAGAAACTTCGATGCCAGCGGCGCGGAGAGCTTCGAGTCCACGGCCAACAACGGCGGGATTGGGATCGATAGTGGCAACGACGACGCGGACAAGGCCGGCTTTAATGAGCGCGTTGGTGCAGGGCGGGGTGCGGCCAGTGATGGAGCAGGGTTCCAGAGTGATATAGGCCGTGCCGCCGTGAACGCGGTCGTGGGCGTGCGTTGTGGCTTCGCGAAGGGCGACGATTTCGGCGTGGTCGAGCAGGTCATACTCGTGCCAGCCCTCGCCCACGACCTGGCCGGCGCGGTCGAGAATGACGCAGCCAACGGCGGGGTTGGGCGAGGTGACGCCGATGCCGCGGCGCGCGAGCTCGAGGGCGCGGCGCATGTAGTGGAGATCGAGGTCGGAAGTCTGGCTCGGGTCGATCATTTATTCCAGCTATTCCAGCAGGGAGTCGACAAATTCTGTTGGCGAGAACTCCAGCAGGTCGGTCATTTTTTCGCCGACGCCGACGAAGCGGACCGGCAGATTCAGCTCGCGGGCGATGGCGACGGCGATGCCGCCTTTGGCAGTGCCGTCGAGCTTGGTAAGCACGATGCCGGTGACGCCCGCAGACTGCGTGAACTGGCGGGCCTGTTGCAGGCCGTTTTGTCCGGTCGTCGCATCCATGACGAGAAGGACTTCATGCGGCGCGCCGGGGACCAGGCGCGCGGCGGTGCGGCGCATCTTGTCGAGCTCATCCATGAGGCCGGATTTCGTGTGCAGGCGGCCGGCAGTGTCGACAAAGAGATCGTCGATGGAGCGGGATTTGGCGGCAGAGACGGCGTCAAAGAGGACCGCGGCTGGATCGCCGCCCTGACGGGTTTTGATTATTTCGACGCCGGAGCGCGCGGCCCAGACTTCCAATTGTTCAATTGCTGCGGCGCGAAAGGTGTCGGCGGCGCAGAGAAGTACGGTGCGTCCCTGGGCGCGGGACCAGGCGGCGAGCTTGCCGCTGGACGTGGTTTTGCCGGTGCCGTTGACGCCGACGAGGAAAGTAATTTTAGGTGGCGCCGACGGCGCGGCGACCACCTGTTGAGGAGCGCTGAGAATTGCGATGAGCTGCTGCTTCAACAATTCGCGAAGCTCGGCCCCGCCGTCGATTGCCTGATGGCGCGCGCGGTCGCGGAGGGCGTCGAGGATTGCCGTGGTGGTTGGGACGCCGAGATCGGAAGAAAGGAGAACCGATTCGAGGTCTTCAAGTGCGGATTCGTCGACGGCGCGAGTGAGCGCAGCGATATCGGAGATCCTGGCAGAGAACGACTCACGAGTGCGCGTGACCGCCTGACGCATACGGTCAAAGAGATTCTTCTCCGGCTTTGGATCGGATTTTTCGGGCTCCGAGCTCCCAAAAAGCGTGGTGATCATCCTCTTCAGTTTAATTGCGAGCCGCGAACAAAGTTGGTGAACAGGAAATGGGCTCCATTCAGGCGTGACCTGAAGCAGCCCAGTGCATGCCAGGGCACATTCGGCGCGGAATCGCATCGACCCGGGCTGCTTGTCCGTTATGCTCAAGTGAGACGTGTAAATCATTGCAAGCAATGGCCCAAGCAATCAATCATCCGCTGGAAAAGATCATTAAGAGCCGCATCGCCATCATCGACGGAGCGACGGGCACGACGATCCGCACTTATGGGATGAAGGAAGCGGATATTCGCGGAGAGCGGTTCAAAGACGCGAAGAAAGACCTGTTGAACAACGGCGACCTGTTTACGCTGACGCGATCGGAGCTGGTGGGCGATATTCACCGGCGATTTCTCGAAGCCGGAGCGGATATCGTGGAGACGAATACGTTTGGCGCGACGACCATCGCGCAGAGCGAGTTTTTCGTCGACGACCCGCGCGAACACGGCAGAAGAAAGGATCCGGAGTTCTATCAGCGCGTAATCGACGACAAGTTTCTTGGCGACCTGGTGTGGGAGATCAACGAAAAGTCGGCGCAGCAGGCGCGAGAGTGGGTCGATCGGGTGGGCAACGAGACGGGGCGGCAGCGGTTCGTGGCGGGAGCCATTGGGCCGCTGACAGTTTCGCTGTCGAATTCGCCGGATGCGGACGATCCTGGGTTCCGCGTGGTGACGTTCGACCAGGTTAAGACGGCGTATAAGCAGCAGGCGCGCCCGCTGATTGCGGGCGGAGCCGATTTGCTGCTGGTGGAGACGATCTTCGATTCGCTCAACGCGAAGGCAGCGCTGGTGGCGATCCGCGAGGTGTTCGACGAGGATGGGTTGACGGCGAGCAGCAGGGAATTGCCTGTCATGATTTCGGCGGCGGTGGGCCGCGGCGGCGAGACCATGATCTCGGCGCAGACGATCGAGGCGTTCTGGACCTCGGTGCGTCACATCAAGCCGTTCAGCGTGGGGCTCAACTGCTCGCTGGGCCCGGACTTGATGGCGCCGTTCTTGCGCGAGCTTGCGGCAAAGGCCGACATTGCAGTGTCGTGCTATCCGAACGCGGGATTGCCGAATCCGCTCTCGCCGACGGGGTTCGATTTGGGACCTGAAGACATGGCGCGATACCTTGGCGGATTTGCGCGGGAAGGGTTGATCAATCTTGCCGGCGGTTGCTGCGGCAATACGCCAGAGCACATTGCAGCGATTGCCAAGGCGCTGGAGGGTGTTGCGCCGCGCAAGCTGCCCGTCGCGGCGGCAGAGACCTGCGGCGTTGAGAGCACGGCATGAGTACGGGTTTGTCAAAGCCAGTCTCGTTTTCGGCTGAGACGAAGCCGCTGCGACTCTCAGGGTCGCAGCCCTTCACGCAACAACCCGGCGTCTTCATCCTGATTGGCGAGCGGACCAACGTGGCCGGATCGCCGAAGTTCGCCAAGCTCATTAAAGCAGGCAAATACGAAGAGGCCGTGAGCGTGGCACGGCAGCAGGTGGAGAGCGGGGCGAATGTGCTCGACATCTGCATGGACGAGGGAATGATCGACGGCGTGGCCGCGATGACGCGGTTCCTGCAGCTTCTGCAGAGCGAACCGGAGGTGGCGAAGGTTCCGTTCATGATCGACTCCTCAAAGTGGGAAGTGATTGAAGCGGGACTGAAATGCCTGCAGGGCAAGGGCATTGTGAACTCGATCTCGCTGAAGGAAGGCGAGCTGAAGTTTCGCGAACATGCTGCGACGGTGCAGAAGTATGGCGCAGCGGCAGTTGTGATGGCGTTCGATGAGCAGGGACAGGCCGCGGGGTTCGAGGACAAGATAAGGATTTGCGAGCGAGCTTACCGGATTCTCACGCACGAGCTGTGTTTTCCGCCGGAGGACATCATCTTCGACCCGAACATCCTGACCGTGGCGACAGGGATGGAGGAGCACAACAACTATGGTGTCGACTTCATCCGCGCAACGCGATGGATCAAGGAGAATTTGCCGCACGCCAAGGTGAGTGGGGGCGTGTCCAATGTTTCGTTCAGCTTTCGTGGGAACAACAAGGTGCGCGAAGCCATGCACGCGGCGTTTTTGTATCACGCCATTGCCGCAGGCATGGATATGGGCATTGTGAACGCGGGCATGC
>JASHSG010000211.1 GCA_030040935.1 Acidobacteriaceae bacterium
CCGTCTTCCGGGTTCAAGGCGCCGAAGAATCCGACGATTGGTATCGCCGTATAAGGCAGCTGGTCGCTCGAGTTCCAACGGGTTCCAGCGTAACCGCGGGCCGTGATGCTAAAGCCCACCACGTCCGTGCCGAGGCTATAAGTCGCAAGGCCATTGAACTTGTAGTAATTGTCTGGATGCACCCATGGCCCGCCATCGTGATACGCCTCCCCGCCATAGAGCAGATTGCCCGCGCCCAATTTGCGTGAGACGCCGAAAACGAGCCGCGCAAACTGGTACATCCCGCCGTCCAGCTGGACGAAGTTACGGGGGAGGGTTTTGTAAAAAATCACTTCGGCATTTCCCGCCGAGCCATAGTCGCCGACATCCGCGTAATAAGGACCCTTGCGCGCGTCCACCCGCTCCACAAACTCCGGGATAACTGTGTTCATGTCGGAGTAGCCTTCACCATGCGCGTGCGACGGCAGGTTCAGCGGCATGCCGTCGAGAAAAATGGCGAAGTCCGTTCCGTGGTCGAGATTGAAGCCGCGCAGGAAATACTGGTTGGCCTTGCCGCCGCCGGCGTGTTGCGTGATGATCAGACCGGGAAGCGTCTCCAGGATCTCGCCTGCGCGAAGCAGCGGCCGATTTTTGAGTTCCTCTGCGCCCACCGTCACTTGCCCGGCGGAACTGGCGATTCCGATCAGGTCGTCCGCGCGGCCTTGCACCTGGATGGTGGTCTTCGCGCCGCGCACAGCCAGAGTGATGCGCAACGGCGGCAGCGCTCCCGCGGGTTCTATGGTCACGAGGATTTCTTTGGTCTCGAAATTCTTACCCTGCACCACGAGCCGATAGCTGCCGGCCCGGAGTCCAGAGATGGCAAAAGAGCCATTGCTATCCGTCCGCGCCGTCTTGATGACAATGCCGTCTGCGCCGGTAACCCGCACGGTTGCGCCGGCAATTAGTGCGCCCGAGGTGTCAACGACAGTTCCGGATAAGCCTGGCGAAACTGACTGCTCGCCACGGGAAGGCAATTGACTCTGCAGACCGGACGTCTGCCCGCTGCCTGCGGACTGCTGGGCCGAGAACAGTCCCGCATGAAACACAAGCGCAGCAATTGCTGCGAGCTTTGCCGGTGTGCAGCGCATGGCGGCACCTTAAATGGCGTCGGGAATTCCGGACAGTGACCTGCGTCACACGAATCCTGAATTCGTGCTACCAACGGTAGAGTAGCACGAAGCAGGAATTCGTGTTACTAGGATCCTCGGCTTGAGCGGCGATGCCGGCCGGCGCCGGCCGCACCTCGCCTTTCCACGCCAGGCTCTTCAGCTCCGGCTGATCTGGGGATGTTTCTGCCCCCCGGCAATGACCTCGAGCCCATGCCGCAGCAAAGGCAGGATCGCATCCAGGCTCTCTTCGGCGCCGCGCTTGCTCCCGGGCAGGTTTACGATGAGCGTCGCCCCCCGCATTCCCGCTGCGCCTCGCGAAAGCCAGGCGTAGGGGTTACGCTCCGCGCCTTTCGCGCGCATCGCCTCGGCGAGTCCCGGCGCTTCGCGCTCAATCACCCGGCGCGTCGCTTCCGGCGCCCGGTCGCGCAGGCCTAAGCCTGTGCCGCCGACGGTCAGCACCATTTTCGCATCCTTTCGAACAAGCTCTTCGAGAGCCGCGGCAATCGCATCTTCATCGTCGTTCAGAAGCGACGCCTGAATCTCCGCCTGCGGCCACTCGCGTTTGAGCTGCGCGGCCACTGCCGGGCCGGCCGTGTCGGCCATCAGCCCTTGCCAGCAGCGATCGGAGATGGTCAGCACGCCTAGCAGCATGACGTGATTGTAGAGCCTATTCGGCCGGCAGCACTTTGATCGTGCCCAGCCACGCCTCCACCAGTCTGGGCCAGCCCATGATAGGCATTGCTCTGGGACGCAGCCCGTAGCCGTGACCGCCTTGCGCATAGATGTGCAGCTCGGCCGGCACATTCGCATTCTTCAGTTCCTGGAAGTAGACCAGCGAGTTCTCTACGTGCACCGGGTCGTCCTCGGCCTGAAGAATGAATGTGGGCGGCGTTTTGGCCGTGGGCTGAATGGCTGGATCGGCTATGAAGTTCTGCTCCGCCAGCGAGAGGTAGCCGGGATATATCACCACCGAGAAATCCGGCTTCGAGCTCAGATCATCGGCTGCGTCGACAGGCGGATAAACGCGCTTGTCATAAATATTGCTAAGCGCCGCCGAAAGATACGCGCCCGCCGAAAAGCCGATCGCGCCAATGCGATGGGGATCAATGCCCCACTCGGCCGCATGCTGCCGCACCAGGCCCATTGCGCGCTGCGCATCCTGGAACGCTGCCGCCGACTTCGGATAGGGCCCGCTATCGGGCACGCGATACTTCACGAGCACGCACGTCACTCCGATCGAGTTGATCCAATCGCAAACCTCAGTTCCCTCAATGTCAATGGCAAGGTGCTGATAGCCACCGCCGGGAAATACGACGATCGCCGCCCCCGTGCTCAGCTTCGATTTATAGAGCGTGAGGGTCGGCGTGGATACGTCAACCAGCCGAATCACCGCATTTCCGGCCACCATCCTGCTTCCTGCCACATTCATCGTGCTCTCCGGCGGCAGGTCTGTCTTCTCGCCCGGCGGGGTGCCAGGCCAAATCGCCATGGTCAGATGATCCGGCGATGGCGGCCAGGCCGCGGCAGTCGCGGGCGCCTGTGCCCAGCCACCGCCGCACCATGCCACCATGGCGGCAACGAAAAGGACTTCTTGTTTCATCGGCGAGATCTCCCCGAAAGAATGTCGCAGTGATGATCGCAGTCCCTGCGGTGGCTCTGCAAATGGCCTCCGTCCCGTGATCCATATCACAAACCGGGGTGCGCTCTGGCACATCCCGCCCCTGTGCCCGGTGACAGGCTCTTGGAGTATGGGGTGTTCGCGATGCGCGATTCCGATATTGGTCGCTGGACGCATCCGGCCGCAATCCTTGCTGCCACGGACTTAAGCGATCTGGACCATCTCATGCCCTATGCGCTGGAACAGGCGGGCGAAACCGGGGCAAGGCTGATACTTCTTCACGTTCTCCCCGCCTCCGCCTCGGTCATCGCCGCCGATGCAGCTGGAATGCCTTATTACAACACCGCCAGCGCCATCGAAACCGCGAAGCAGATGCTAGGGCCATGGTGTGAAGAGGCTGCCAGGCGCGGAATCCGGTGCGAAGCGCTGGTGCGCGAGGGCCACCCCACACAGCAGATTGCAGCCGCCGCCGGCCAGCTTCGGGCCGACCGTGTGCTGCTCGGGACACGGAGCCGGAGCAAGCTGGGCAAGTTGCTCCTGGGTTCTGTGGCAGAACAAGTGCTGCGCTCGGTCCACCTCCCGGTCATCACCGTGGGACCCGAGGCTCATCTCGCGGTGGCGAGCGGCGGCGAACGCGTCGTCCTGCATGCCACCACACTTCGAGAGACCTCTCGCCCGAGTGCAGCGCTTGCCTGCCAGATTGCCGCAACTCAGAGCGCCAAGCTCGTCCTGCTGCATGTGCTCCCGCCTATTGACGTGATCGAGCGCAAAGGCGTGCCGGCTGGGATGGAATCGAGGGCCATGCTTGAGCTGCGCATTCTTGCCGAAGAAATAGGCGCCCAATGCTGCTCCGCAGTCGAGCCGGTCGTCGCCCACGGCAACCCCTTCATCGAGATTCTGGCCTTAGCGGCAGCACGCCATGCCGGCCTGATCGTCCTCGGAGCCACACACCGCCTGGCCTTCGAAAACCTGAATCGCGAGCGCACCATCTATCGCGTGCTTTCGCACGCCCACTGCCCGGTACTCACGCTGCGAGAAATGCAGAACGCGCACGAAGAAGCTCTGCCCGAGACTGCATTCGCGCATCATTGATGTACGACGAGCCTGCTCCGCCGCCACGACCCCGTCTGGCGATCCAACTTCTCTCGCGAAAAAGTCAGGCGAACGTTTTCAGCCGCTTCAGGCACTTGTCCTGCAGGTAGTGGAGCTGGCGAAGGCGTGCCAGCCCCTCGGGATCCGGACCATCGGCCTGGGACCTGAGGATTTCCGCGGCCAACTCGTGAACCTGCCGATGCAGGGACTCAATCGCCAGAATTGCCGAATGCGTGGCGCGCGACGACCGCTTTTCACCCTCAAGCCATATGCCCACGCGGCATTGAGCGGAATCGAGCGGCGGCGGGATGGCGCGCCTCCCTTGCAGGCAGGCTTCCAGCGCTCCCAGCCAGGCGCGGTGCTCGACGGCGGCAAACATCACCGGCCGGTTGTCCGCGCGAACTTGCGGCACATCGGCCCAGCGTGGGTCGGGACGCCATGCGGCCGTCCACGCCCGCAGCTCCCGTGCCGGCATTGCGGCCGCCACGCCGAAACCCTGAGCCAGATCGCAACCCATTTGCAGAAGCATCAGACCGTGTTCCGGGGTCTCTACTCCTTCGGCAATCACCCGCCTGTGAAACGCGGCAGCCAGGCCCAGCACGCCCTCCAGGATGGTCAGGTTCTCCGGTTCCTCGAGCATGTCTCGCACAAAGCTCTGGTCGATCTTCAAAACATTGGCAGGCAGGCGCTTCAGGTAGGTCAGCGACGAGTATCCGGTCCCGAAATCGTCCAGGCCGATGGCCACTCCGATCTCGCGGCATGCCGACAGAACCTGGGATGTTCGCATCACGTCCTGCACGGCATTGGTCTCCACCACTTCCAATTCAAGGTCCGCCGGCTTCACCCTGGGATGCGCCGCGAGGTGTATGCGGAGACGATCGGCGAAGTCCGCCTGCTGCAACTCGATTGCGCTCACGTTCACGCTCACGGGAATTTCAAATCCCTCCTCCAGCCACGATTCCATTTGCCCGAGCGCAGACTCAATTACCCATTCGCCAAGCTCGACTGCCAAAGGGTGATCTTCAATCACAGGAAGGAACATACCCGGCGGCAGCAGCCCACGCTCCGGATGCTGCCAGCGAATCAGGGCCTCGGCGCCGATTACCTTGCCGGTGCGCATGTTCACCTTGGGCTGATAAAAGAGAACGAATTGCCGGGCTGTCAGAGCCTGGCGAATATGCTCGATATTTTCATGGCGGCCGCGGACGATCTGGTCCTGGTTGGGATCGAACAGATGGAAGCAATTACGGCCCGCCAGCTTGGCCTGGTACATCGCTTGTCCCGCCTGGCGCAGCAATACATCGGCATCCACATCTTCAGTCTGCGGATAAAAGGTCACGCCCGCGCTGGTCGAAACCCGCAGCATGGCTTCGCCGATCTGCGCTTCCTCGCCGGCCGCAGCGAGCAGACGGTTCACCGTCGCCAGGCACGCGCTGCTGTCTTCAAGATCCAGAATCACCGCGGCAAACTCGTCTCCGCCCAGGCGGGCGAGCGTATCGCCGTCCCGCAGGGCGCGCTTCATTCTGAACGCCAGGGCCGTCAACAGCCCGTCTCCGGTTGCATGGCCATAGCTGTCGTTGATGGTCTTGAAGCCGTCGACATCGAAGTAGACTACGGCCAGCAAACCCTTCTTGCGGTGCGCGTGTGCCATGGCCTGGCGCAACCGGTCGCCGAATAGCGTTCGGTTGGGGAGCCCGGTCAGTGCATCGTAACGCGCGATATGCTCCAGCCGCTGTTCCTGTTCTTTCAGCTCCGTGATATCGGTGAAAAGGCCCACGTACTGCTCCACTTTGCCCTTTTCGTTGTGGATTGCATTGATGCTGAGCATCTCCGCATAAATGTCCCCGCCCTTTGTCCGGTTCCAGATCTCTCCTGACCAATGACCTTCGCGAAGGAGGGATTCCCACATGTTTCGATAGAACTCCGCGCTCTGCAGGCCCGATTGGAGGATGCGCGGATTTTTCCCCAGCGCTTCCTTGCGCGTGTATCCGGTGATCCGCGTAAAGGCGTCGTTCACCTCGAGAATCGTCCCATCGCGATCAGTGATCGTGATGCCTTCGCGCGCGCCCGTAAACACCATGGCGCCCAGCCGCAGGCGGTCATCGGCCGCCTTGCGCTGCGTGATGTCCTCGAAGAAGATCACGATGCCGCCCACCGAGCCATCGCCCGTTCGCCAGGGGATGATCTCCCAACGCGACCACTGAACGGTGCCGTCGGCGCGATCATAGCGGTCCTCGTCCGAGCGTTGCGGCTCGCCGGCCAACCCGCGCCGGTGCGCCTCTTTCCAGCGCTCCGGCAAATCAGGGAACACCTCGTAATGCGAGCGTCCAATGATGTCCTGCCCGGTCAGGCCATAAATTTCGAGCCAGCGCCGGCTTACCGCTACGTGGCGCATCTCGCGGTCGAACATCGCCAGTGCCACGGGCGCGTGCTCAATGAATAGTTGCAGCAGGTGCTCGCTCTCGCGCAGCGTCTCCTGGGCCTGTCTGGCGTCGGTGATGTCCTCAATGACGCCGGCCATCTCGACCGGGTGCCCCTGGACGTCGAACTGCAGCTGTCCCGCGCCGTGCACCCACCTCAGTTGCCCGTCCGTCCTGCGAATCACCCGGTACTCGCGGTCAAAGGGCTGGCGCCGGCCGAGAACCTCATCGTGCAAATACGTGAGCATCGCCGATCGATCGTCGGGATGGATCAGGGCGGCCCATCCTTCAACGGTGCGTTCATATTGCTTATCGATTCCAAAAATCTCGTCCATCACATCCGAGCTTGTCCACGATCCCGAGTCGATGTCGAACAGATAGCTGCCCAGGCCGGCAATCCTTTGCGTCTCTTTAAGCAACTCCTCGCTACCGCGCAGCGCGGTGTCTGCGCGCTTCTGATCGGTGATGTCGTCGGTGAAGATGATGATGCCGCCGATCTCGCCATCGCCGGTTCGCCAGGGAAGGATCCGGCGCCGGACCCATTGCACGGTCCCATCCGCCCTTATCAGCTGTCTCTCTTCCTCGTCCTGCTTCGCGCCTGCCAGGCAGCGCCGATGCTCCTCCCGCCACGATTCGGGAATCTCGGGCATGATCTCGTAGTGCGAATGGCCAATCACGTCCATGCCGGGAAGCGAATGCATCTCCAGCCAGCGCCGGCTCACAGCCAGGTATCGCATCTCACGGTCGAACATCGCCAGCGCGACGGGCGCGTGCTCAATGAACAGATGCAGCAGATCTTCACTTTCGCGGAGCTTGTTCCTTCCCTCAATCTGCGGGGTGATATCCGGAGCGATGCCCAGAATGCCCGCAACTTCGCCGTCCGGCCCGGCAATCGGATACTTGCGGTCGTCGATCCAGCGCTTCGATCCATCCTGCGCCGTCAACTGCTGCACCTGGTTCACGCGGCGATTCCCGGCGATCGCCTCGTTCTCCAGTTGATAAGACTGGTCGGCAATTGGCTCAGGGTGCAGTTCGTAGTCGGTCTTTCCCACCAGATCGCTGCGGTCCTTCGCCGCTTCAGTCAGAACTGGCAGCGCGCGGCTGGCCGCCAGGATCACATGATTCCGGTTCTTGAGGTAGATGTAGTCGTTCGTCTGTTCGATGAGCGACTTGAAGCTTTTCAGCAAAAATGCATCGCCCGGCTCGACGGCGTTTCGCGCGTCTTCGAGGGTCAGCTCCAGAATCACGTTGTCGCCGGAGCGGGCCGGCTTTTTTGTAAAGCAACCCTTCACGCAACGAATGCGCCCATCGGCGTGACGAAGGCGCATATTGAAGCATCCGGATCGAATCTGAAGGCAATTCGAAAAAATGTTGCTTGCCGCCTCGGCATCGTCCGGGTGGATTAATTCCTTCAGGTTGATCCTGGCTGTGAGGAGCTGATGCTGACTATAGCCGAGCAAACCTTCGGTGCCACCCCGGACCGACACCAGCCGCGGCGGATCGCTTGATGCGAAGCAGAAGGTTGGGTTCGACATGGGGCCCGGTGCCTCTGCGTCCGTGAATGCTCGCGTCCGGGAGCCTAACATATCGTAAATTCCACAAGCAATGAAAATCGTAGTACATAGCGCCAATCAATTCATCCTTCGCGCGTCGCAAGCCAGTGCGACTTTCCGGCACTGGCACCGGCTCGGCCGCCGGAGCCATTCTGGGACATCCTGTCGTGTTCGAATCATGCACCATGGCGCGCGTCGAATCGAGTTCGCTTCTCACGATCGGGAGCGCGGGCAGCATCTGCCGGATTCTCACCGTCGCCCGGCTCGCCGCAGGAATCAAATCATGTACCCGTTATCCACGAGTTTTTAGTTACTGCATCGGTTCCAGTGCGCCCATTCGCGCCGAGTCTTGGCATAATCGCAGAGGGAAAGATTCCTCCTTAACTGAATCGTTCGGCCTCACCCGGAGGAGCATCCAAGCGTGACCAGTTATCGCCGTCAGGACGTTCTGCGCATCCTCGAAATCAGCGCCCGCCAATTGCAAGCCTGGGAAAAGGCCGGGCTCATCCCCCAACAGGAGCTTTATTCCTTTCAGGATCTCGGGCAGCTGCGCACGCTGCGCTCCCTGCGCGAAGACGAAGTTCCGGCGGCCTCCATCCGGGAATCCATTCTGGCCATGAAAGCGGTTGCGGGCATGAGCAACCCGCTGCTTGAGGCGCGCGTTGTGCGCACCGGGACGCGTCTTGCCTTCCGTCATCGCGGCGCCATGGTCGACCCCATTCGCCGCCAGTTGCTGTTCGACTTTGAGCGCATGGACGACGCGCAAAGCGAGGTCTCGGGTTCATCTTCGCCGCGCCCCATCGGCGCGCCCGACATGCGCGATCTCCAGGAGCGCTTCCACGCCGCCGTTCAGGCGGAAGAAGCCGGCGAGAAACAGCGCGCCATCAGCCTCTATCAGGAGATCCTCTCCATCGACCCCGAGTATGCGGCGGCCTGCATCAACCTGGGCACATTGTTCTTCCACCTGCGCCAGTATGGCCGCGCCGAGGAGCTATACCGCCGCGCCACCGTGGCCGATCCCGGATATGTGCTGGCCTACTTCGATCTCGGCAACGTGCTCGACGAGCTTGAGCGCATCGACGAATCCATCGCCGCCTACTCCACGGCCATCACCCTTTCACCCCGCTATGCCGATGCCCACTACAACCTGGCCCTCGCCTACGAGCGCATCGGCGAGCAGCGCAACGCTCTCCGTCACTGGCGCGCCTACGCCAAGCTCGACAACACCGGCCCCTGGGCCGACCACGCCCGCGCCCAGATTCATAAGATCCTCAGCCGCGAAGGCCTCGCCATCGCCTCTCGCGCCGACCGCTTCATCGCGCCGCGCAAAGGCACCGCCGCGCTCGAACTCGTCTAGCGTCCCGCCACTCCGCATCACAATCGCACGATCATCCTGAGCGAAGCTTGAGGCACCGTCTTGCGGCAAACGGAGGCGAAGGATCTGCGGCTGTTCCTCTGGAACTTCAAGAACACCGCGCCGGGCCTATACTGGTCGGCATGCAAGTCTCTCCAGTGTGGCTGCTCGCCGGCGCGATCCTCGCCCCGGCCCTCTGGTCCCAGACAGATGAGACGCCGGCGCTTGACGGATATGTGACCCGCGCCCCATCGAACACCGATTTCGACGTGAACGGGGTTCACGTGGTTTGCAACGGGGTTGAGTATCTGCCGCCCGGATCCGTCCGCAGCGTAACTCGGCCGCCCTTTGCCTGCCCGGCCGAGACCCCCTTCCTGGGGGAGCACTTCGCAATTTACGGCACTGCGAATGCACAAGTGACTTCTGTATACGCAAGGCGCATCGAGATTCGGCCGCCGCAGCGAGGCTTCATCTTCGGCTCCGCCGTGATTGATGCGATTCTGGACCAGGGGAGGACAGGAGCGCAGGGACGGGAGATTCTGGTTCGTGCAGACGGCTACCGGATTCGCATCGGGAGCAAGGCCAGGGTTGAGTGGAATCCGCCTCTGCAGTCGATTTCCGATGTGAAGGCCGGAGACTGGATCAAATACAAGGCAAAGTTCGACGGGGCAGGAGTGCTGATCGCCGATTCTGCTCACATCGGCCCCAATGCCATCGGCGACGACGAAGAAAAGCTGCGCGCGAAAAGTGAGTACGATCCCGCGCAGGTTCCCGCGGATGCGAGACAGGATCTGGTGAGGGACGCGTTCGCAATGGGCTACGACCCGAGGAAATTCCCCCCATACGACGATGCCGCGATGCAGGCACGGCTGGAGAAGATCGGGAACAGCCTCGTTCCCGCCTATCAGCGCGCGCTGGCCGATTCCGATCCGGCCAAAATCCACTTTCAGTTCCAACTGATCGACACGAAACTGGTTCGCGACGAACTGCCATCGCCCGGCGGCGTGATCCTGGTTCCACATCAAGTGGTAGAGCGCATGCAGAACGACTCCCAGCTCGCCGCCGTGCTTGCCGACGGCATCGCGTGTGTGCTGGAGCGGCAGAAATATCGGCTGCTGCCGGCAACCGTGACCGCGGAAGCTGTCACCGTAGGCGGCTTGTTTGTGCCGGCGGTTGGCGGAAGCCTTTTTTTCAACGGAGTTGAAGCTCAAATCAAAATCCAGCTGAGGTTAGCAAAGCAGCGCTGCCGCGTCAGCCTGGGCCTGCTCCACGATGCCGGATACGACATCGACCAGGCGCCCGTTGCGTTGTGGCTATTGGCGTCGGCGAAGCCGAAACCGATTGCCGGGATCGAAATGCCGGACCGCGCCGGATACCTCTATCGGATCCTTGGCGAATGCTGGCACAATCCGCCGCTCAACCCGACGCAGGCGCCTTAAGAGCCGATCGCGCGAGCCACTTCGCGGATGTGCGCCGGCCGCGTGCGGCAGCAGCCGCCCACCATCTGCGCCCCGGCCTGGAACCACTCGGAAGCATGCGCGCCGAACTCTCCGGGATCGGTCACGCCGGTCCACATGCGCCGCGCCGCGTCCCATCCCTCGCCGGAGTTGGGATAGACGAGGATCGGCTTGCCCGATCCGGCGCGCAGCTCCGCAATCAGCGCGGGAATCCACCTCGGCGGAACGCAGTTGACGCCGATGGCCACGGTCTGCGGGAACGACGCGACCAGCGCCGCGCAATCGGCGACGCGCTCGCCGTGCGACACGTGCGCTTCGTCGCGGCAGGAAAAGCTGAACCAGGCCTGGAGATCGGGCCAGATATCGGGGCCCCCGCCGGGCGATTTTTGCCCGGTGGGGTAAAGGTCGGGCCATCGGGAAAGCGCCTCGCCGACGGCGCGCGCTTCATCGAGAGAAGGGAAGGTTTCAAACGCGAGCAGATCGGGCCGGGCGTCTCCGGTTGCAGAGGCGAAAACTTCGATGCGCTCGCGATGAAAGCGGACCAGATCGTCGAAAGAGCAATCGTAGTTGCCGTGATACTCGCCGCCATTATGGAGCGCGGCGCCGTAGGGGCCGAGCGAGCCGGCGACGAGCACGCGGCGGCCGGGGAACTCCGCGACCGCTTGCCGCGCGATCTCGACAGACCGCAGCAGTGCGGCATCGGCGCGCTCGGCAGAGAGGCCCACCTCCGCGTAGCCCATGCGCGAAACCTGGTAGCTGCACGTGGCGATGCATTCGGCGCCCGCTTCAATATAGGCGCGGTGCACGGCAAGCAGCTTCTCCGGCTCGTCCTCAAGAACGTGCGCCGACCACAGCGGCCCGTCGATGCGCGCGCCCTGGTACTC